>JACCSD010000151.1 GCA_013813185.1 Burkholderiaceae bacterium | reverse complement strand
GCCCCGAAGGCAGCGCAGCGCCGCCCGCCGCTTGCGCTCGGCACAGTCTCACTTAAGGGGGAGAAAAGAAAATATCTCGTGCGAGGTAACGTCACACAGCAGCGGCTGGCGCAGCGGCGCCGCCAATTGAGGCGTCGCCCGAGGAACGGAGCCGGGCCGGGGCCTTTGAGCGAAAAAACGCTTTAGCCTTTTTTCGCGCCGGCCTGGCGAGTACCGCAGTGGTCGGCACTTTAGTGCCCGACGCCGTAGGCGGTGCGGCTGCGCCAGCCGCTGCT
This sequence comes from Burkholderiaceae bacterium, assembly GCA_013813185.1. Lineage (GTDB taxonomy): Bacteria > Pseudomonadota > Gammaproteobacteria > Burkholderiales > Burkholderiaceae_F > JACCZX01. The sequence goes on along the minus strand of JACCSD010000151.1, from coordinate 4,211 downwards.
GCGCGCGAACTCTCCGCCTAGCGACTATTGCAGACGTCTAATAGCTCGCGACGACGTTATCGTCGCGCAGGTCGAGCAAGGTTTCGGCGACTCGCACACAATCCTCGACGTGCCGGTCGCCGAGGGTCTTCAACGCGGCAAACGATAGCGATGCCGCCACCGCCTGCCCGGCAAATGGCACGTACTTCGCGGCTCGCTTGACGCTCAACCGGACGCCGACGGTTTTCAGCACCTTGATGACCAACTCGCGCGTCACGATGCGGCCGATCAACGCGCTGCCGACTCCCATCGCGGCCTTGTAGGCAAACAGCCGCCTTTGCGGCGCGAGCTGCTCGATCTGCTGCGGTGTCAGGCCAAACCGCTCATTGACCTGCTCGATCATTTTCAGCAACACGGTGATATCGACCGCAACGTCGACACCCGGCAGCGGCACGACCGACGCCCCGGCTGAGATCAATGCGCGGCGCGTGACCAGCTTGCGGCACTCGCTGGCAATCGTCGCGATGTCGCGCGGTGTAGACGGCACAAGCACAGGTCCAACGCTGGAGCTCGCTTGCGCAGGCCTCCGCTTCGATCGGCTCGCGCGTCGGACGGCAACTGAAGTAGAAGACATGGGAGGTGACCGTCGACTAGTCAAATCGACGGATGATGCTTCGAAGGCAGGTTTGCTCGGCCCCATTTCAGCGTACGGCTCATCCAGACCAGCTCGTCCAGAAACCCGCGCACTCGTTTCTCGTAGGCATCGTCAAGCAGCTTGCCCGTCTCGTCGAACTTGCTCTGCACCGTCGGAAATTGGAGGTCGGTGAACGTGACCGCAAGCCCGAGCTCACGCACCATCGGCACCAGCGCTTCAATGACGCGCGTTCCGCCCCAGGGCCCGGCCGACACGCCGACCAACGCGACCGCCTTGTGTATGTATTCCTTCAGCAGCAAATCGAGCACAGATTTCAGCGCGCCCGGGTAGCCATGGTTGTACTCGGGCGCGACGATCACCAATCCATCGGCGCCCACTATCGTGTCGCGCCACTGCGGAAACTGGTCCTTGATGTCCGTACCGTAGTCGCCCTGTGGCAGCGAAAAGTCCGCGACGTCGACGAGTTCGGTTTCGATATCCGGGCGTGCCAACATCACTGCGTGCAGCCACCGCGCAACATGCACACTGCGGCGTAATTTTCGATTGGTGCCGAGCAAGATCGGCAGGAAAACGGATGGGCTATTCACACTTGAGCTCTGGCAGTCGAGATTACGCTCTGCGAGCGCCGGAAAACGAGGGCGTGCGCTGCAGCATGGTAATCCGATTAACTGCACGGGCCACCCGTTGATCGACGTTTTCGGTCGAGCCTGCGGCAGGGTGCGCCCCTATAATTCTGCGGTCCCACACAAGGTCCAGGCGCGCGGTAGCGGCCTACGCGATCGTCGATGCAGCTCCTTACCCTCGGGCTCAACCACACCACTGCGCCGCTCGCAGTGCGTGAGCGAGTCGCCTTCCTGGCCGACGAAGTGGGCGCAACGATCGGTCGCCTGCGCGATCGCTTGAGCGCTCCGGCCGGCGGCCGGGTCAGCGAGGCCGCGATCGTCTCCACGTGCAACCGGACCGAGCTTTATTGCGCCGTCGAAGAGCCCGATATCGCGCAGCAGGCGCTGCGCCAGTTCGTCGCCGCCGAACGACAACTGGACCTCGACGAATTGCACCGCCACTCTTACGTGCTGCCGCACGTGAATGCCGTGCGGCACGCGTTCCGCGTCGCCAGCGGCCTCGACTCGATGGTGCTGGGCGAGCCGCAGATCCTCGGGCAGATGAAAGAGGCCGAGAAGCTCGCGCGCAACGCCGGCGGGCTCGGCCTGATGCTGAACCATTTGTTTCAGCGCACGTTCGCGGTCGCCAAAGAGGTGCGGTCGACGACCGAGATCGGCACGCAGTCGGTTTCGATGGCGGCGGCCGCGGTCCGCGTGGCGCGCAGGATTTTCGGCGAGCTCGATCACAGCCATGTGTTGTTTGTCGGCGCTGGCGAGATGATCGATCTGACCGCGACGCATTTCGCCGCGCAGCGGCCGAAGTCGATCACGGTGGCCAATCGCACGCTCGACCGCGCTGAAGCGCTCGCTGCGCGGCTGCACGGACAGCCGATGAAGCTTGGCGACCTGCCCGACGCGATGGCGAAGTTCGACATCGTCGTGTCGTGCACCGCAAGCCTGCTGCCGATCATCGGGCTCGGCATGGTCGAACGCGCGATTCGCACGCGCCGGCACAAGCCGATGTTCATCGTCGATCTGGCGGTGCCACGCGACGTCGAGCCCGAGGTCGCGCGGCTGGACGACGTCTACGTTCACACCGTCGACGATCTCGGCAAGGTGGTCGCGAGTGGCAACGACACGCGCCAGGCCGCGGTCGCTCAGGCCGAGGCGATCATCGAATCGCGCGTACGGGACTTCGAAGAGTGGATACGGGTGCGCCGCGCGGTGCCGACAATCCAGGATTTGCATGGCCGCGCCGACGCATTGCGCACGCGCGAGCTGCAGCGCGCATTGAAGCTGCTCGCCAGGGGCGAGCCGCCGGAGCTCGTGATCGAGCAGCTGTCGCACGCGCTGACCAACAAGTTCCTGCACGACCCGATGAGCGCCCTGCGCGCGGCCGGCGATGACGCCGAGCACGCGCGCCTGCAGGCGCTTCTCGCACGCTTCTACTCGGAATAGAAAGTAAAGCCGTAGCATGTGCGACCTTCGGTCGCACATGGGGTCTAGCCTAAGTGATGAAACCTTCAATGCGAACCAAACTCGAGCAGCTGTCGAAGCGGCTCGAGGAGATCGATGTCCATCTGTCGGGAGAGCACGCGGCGCGCGACATGAATCGCTTCCGCTCGCTCGGTCAGGAGCGTGCGGAAATCGAGCCCGTCGTCAACCGCTTCCACGATTACGAGCGCGCCGAGGATGATCTGCAGGGCGCGCAACAGATGCTGTCCGAGCCGGAAATGAAAGCGCTCGCCGAGGAAGAGATCGACGCCTCGAAGATGCGCATCGCACAGCTCGAAGCCGAGCTGCAGGGGCTGCTGCTGCCTCGCGATCCGAACGATGATCGCAATATTTTTCTCGAGATTCGCGCCGGCACCGGCGGCGACGAATCGGGATTGTTCGCGGGCGACCTGCTGCGCATGTACATGCGCTATGCCGAGCGCCATCGCTGGGCGAGCGAGATGATTTCGGAGAGCTCGTCCGATATGGGCGGCTACAAGGAAGTGATCGTGCGGCTGGTCGGCACCGGCGCTTACTCGAAGCTGAAGTTCGAATCGGGCGGACATCGAGTGCAGCGCGTGCCGGCGACCGAAGCGCAGGGACGTATTCACACGTCAGCGTGCACCGTTGCCGTGCTGCCCGAAGCCGATGAGATTGACGACGTGAAGATCGATCCGAGCGAGATTCGCATCGACGTGTTCCGCGCCTCGGGCGCCGGGGGTCAGCACGTCAACAAGACCGAAAGCGCGGTGCGGATTACGCATCTGCCGACCAACATCGTCGTTGAATGCCAGGACGATCGATCGCAGCACAAGAACCGCGAGCGCGCGCTGAAGATTCTCGCGGCTCGCATCAAGGATCAGCAGGCACACGAGCAACAGGCGAAGGAAGCTTCGACGCGCAAGACGTTGATCGGATCGGGCGATCGATCGGAGCGCATTCGCACCTACAACTTTCCGCAAGGCCGCGTGACCGATCACCGCATCAACCTGACGCTGTACAGAATCGACGCGATCATGGACGGCGACCTCGACGAGCTGTCCGAGAAATTGGCCGCGGAGCATCAAGCCGAGCTGCTGGCGGCGCTGGCTGATGGCGCTCAGTGAGGATTTCGCCATCGGCGAGCTGCAGGCCGGCGACCTGTTGATCGCCAGCACGCTGCCGGCGCTCGAAGCGCGCGCGCTGCTTGCGCATCAGATTGGGGTGACGCGCGAGCGGCTGGTCGCACGACCGGAACACTGCGTCGCGCCGGCTGACGCTGATGGGTTTGCGCGGCTCGCGGAGCGGCGTCGGCGCGGCGAGCCCCTCGCCTACCTGCTGGGCGAGAAGGAGTTTTACGGCCGCGTGTTCGCCGTGTCTCCTGCGGTGCTGATACCGCGCCCCGAAACCGAGTTGCTGGTCGAAACGGCGCTGTCTTTCAGTTTGCGCGAAGACGCCGAGGTCGCCGATCTTGGAACCGGCTCCGGCTGCATCGCGATCAC
>JACCSD010000148.1 GCA_013813185.1 Burkholderiaceae bacterium | reverse complement strand
CTTCCAGGTCGGCGCGCGCCAGTAACCCGCCGGTAGGATTGTGTGGCGTGTTCAGGATCAGCAGCTTTGTCCTGGGCCCGATGCGAGCGGCAAGATCGGCAGGATCGAACGCAAATCCGCGCGACTCGGACAGCGCGAGCGCCACCGGCACCGCGCCGTTGGCAACGATCTGCGATTCATAGATAGGAAACCCCGGCACCGGAAAAATGACCTCGTCGCCGGCGCCGTAGTCGGTCACACTGGCAATCGTGTAGCCGATGAACGGTTTCGCGCCGGCGCCGACCACCACTTCATCGGCCGCGATATCGAGTCCGCGCAAAGCGCCCATCGACTTTGCGGCCGCGGCACGCAGCTCGTCGATGCCGGCCGAAGGTGTGTAGCCGTGTTTCCCGCTGCGCACCGCATCAATCGCCGCCTCCTGAATATGCAAAGGGGTTGGAAAGTCCGGCTGACCGATACAGAAAGACACGATGTCGTGCCCTTCGCGCACCAGCCGGTTGACTTCGGCCAGTACGACGAATGCGTTCTCGGTGCCGAGCGAATCGGCGCGGCGGGAATGTCGCAGCATCAACAGTTCAATGCGCAGGTCGTCAAGTCGAAACTACAGGCGGGATCTCAAACACCTGGCGCAAATAGGCCAGATACGCTTTATCGTCGCACAGGTTTTTGTCGGGCGAGTCCGACAGCTTCGCCACCGGCTGCCCGTTGCATCGAACCATCTTGATCACGATCTGCAGCGGCGTGTAGCCGACGTCATTGGTCAGATTGGTGCCGACGCCAAAAGCGGTGCGGGCGCGGCCGCAGAAGCGCTGGTAAAGCTCGATGACCCTCGGAATCGTCAGCGAATCCGAGAACACCAGGGTCTTGGTCTGCGGATCGACGCGGTTGCGCTGATAGTGCGCGATCAACCGCTCGCCCCACGCCAGCGGGTCGCCCGAGTCGTGGCGCGCGCCGTCGAACAGTTTGCAGAAGTACATATCGAAGTCGCGCAGGAACGCGTCCATACCGTAGACGTCGGACAACGCAATGCCGAGATCGCCGCGATACTCGCGCGCCCACATCTCGAAGCCGAACGTCTGCGAATCGCGCAGGCGCGGGCCGAGCGCCTGGCAAGCCTGCAAGTACTCGTGCGCCATCGTGCCGAGCGGCGTCATGCCATGCTTCGCCGCGTACATCACGTTGCTGGTGCCCGCGAGCTTCTCGCCGAGGCTCGCCTTCAACTGCAACAGGACCTCTTCGTGCCAAGCGCGCGAGAATCGGCGCCGTGTGCCGTAGTCCGCTATTCGCACCGCATCGAGTGCGCGATCGTCGTTCAGCAACGCGATTTTGTCGTGCAGCCGGCGCCGCCCCTCGTCGAAGTCTGCCGCCTTTTGCGCAGCGCGAAAGTACACCTCGTTGACGATCGCCAGCACGGGAACTTCGAACAGGATCGTATGCAGCCACGGGCCGCGAATCACGATATCGATTTCACCGTTGGAGTGCGGCGAAGGCTTGACCGTGATGTACTTCGTATTCAGCTGGAACAGGCCTAGAAAGTCGACGAAGTCGCTTTTGATAAAGCGCAGACCTCGGAGATATTGCAGCTCGGAGTCGCGAAATCGCAGCGCACAGAGCGATTCGATTTCGTCGTTGATGGAGTCAATATGCGGCACCAGATCGATCCCGGGATTGCGACAGTTGAATCGATACTCGACGCTGGCGCCCGGAAAGTGATGCAGCACCACCTGCATCATCGTGAATTTGTACAGATCGGTGTCGAGCAGCGAGCCGATAATCATCGCTCGATTGTATGTGCAGGCGCGCCGAGTGCCAGCACGCCTCGCACTGCTTCGCTTGGGGTCAGCAAATCGGCACGCGTGGCTTCGCCTACCACCCTGCCCAGTTCGATCAGCACCGCGCGATCGGCGATCGCTGCGGCAAACCGCACGTTCTGCTCCGATACCAACGTTGCAACCCCACGCGACTTCATTGCAAGTACCGCTTCGCGCATCTTGGCGACGACCAGCGGTGCTATGCCTTCGGACGGCTCATCGAGCAACACGATCGACGGGTTGGCAGCCAAGGTGCGCGCTACCGCCAGCATCTGCTGCTCGCCGCCGCTCATGGCGCTCGCGGGACGGTGCAGCATGTCGGCCAGGTTCGGGAACAATTCGAGCAGATCATTTTCGGTAAAACCGCCATCCAGTGGTCGGGCCGCGATGCGCAGATTCTCTGCGACCGTCAGGTCGGTAAAGATGCGCCGATCCTCCGGTACGTACCCAAGACCCAGCTGCGCACGGCGGAAAGGCGGCAACCGGCCCACATCCGCTCCGTTGAGCAAGACGCTGCCGGTGCAACGAGGCATCAGCCCGATCGCCGACCGCAACAATGAAGTTTTCCCGGCCCCGTTGCGGCCGATCAGAGCGACGACTTCCCCCGCGGCAACCCTCAGGCTAACGTCGCTGATGATCCGGGCACTGCCGTACCACGCCGATACCCCCTGCAGTTCGAGTGCGGCGGTCATTGATGCACCCTTGACGCTGCGCGCCATCCCGCCAGGCGGGAGCGAGTCTTCTTCGGGCAGCCGGGCGGAGGACTCATGCTTCCTCTCCGAGGTACAGGCGCTGCACTTCGGTGTCTGCGCGCACTACTTCGGGCGCGCCATCGGCAATCAGTCGGCCGCGCGACAACACCAGGACCCGGCGTGCGAAACCGAACACGACATCCACGCTGTGCTCGGTAAACAGAACCGCCGTGTTGTTCGCCTCCGCAATCGCGACGATCGTTCGCATTAACTCGAATCGCTCGGCCGCTGCCATGCCGGCGGTCGGCTCGTCCATCAGCAGCAAACGTGGTTTTGCTGCCAGTGCCAGCGCGAGCTCAAGGCGCTTGATGTCGCCGTACGCCAGGCTGGCCGCGGCGTCGGCTGCATGGTGCTGTAGCCCGACGTGCGCCAGTAACGCATTGCCCGCCTCCGCCCGCAAATCCCACAGCAAGTCGGTGATGCTCAGTGCACCACCCTCGGCAGCTACCAGCGCCAACTGCACGTTCTGCAAGACAGTCAGCGTCGCGAACGTTTGCGCCACTTGGAAGGTGCGTCCAATGCCACGCCGCGTGCGCTCGGCCGTTGACCACGCGGTCAACGATTCGCCGTCGAATAACACCCGGCCTTGATTCGGCGCCATCTGTCCGTCGATCAAATTGAACAACGTGGATTTGCCGGCGCCGTTCGGGCCAATCAGCGCCGCGATCTCACCCCGCGCCAAGATGAACGACACGCCGTCGACCGCGCGCACGCCGCCGAAGCTCCGCTGCAGTTGTTGCACCTGCAGCAGGCTCATGGTGCTTTTGCGAGGCGGCGCCGCGCGAAGCCGACGATGCCATCCGGGAAAGCCACGGCCAGGACGACGATCGCGAGCCCGAGCAACAATCGCCAGTGATCGGTCACCCGTGTCAGCTCGGTGGACAACGCGTGGTACGTCAGTGCGCCAACGATCGGACCGATCAGCGTTTGCACGCCACCCAGCAGCACCATGATCAACGCGTCGACCGACACTGGGATCGACAACGTCGTTGGAAACACCGACCCCTTGTGAAAGGCGTGCAAGGCGCCCGCGATTCCAGCGAAAAATGCGCCGACGCTGAACGCAAGCCAACGCGTTCGCTGCGAGTCGATGCCGATCGCGTCGGCGCGCAGCTCGCTGTCACGCGCGGCCCGCAGCGCAAATCCAAAAGGCGCGAGTGCAATACGGCGCAGTGCCGCAAGCGATGCAACCGCGACTACCGCTGCCAACACGTAGTAGGGCAACGGAGACGACAGCGCTGCAGGCAGCACCGACCACAATCCCAAAACTCCGTTGTCGCCGCCCGTCACATCGACCCATTGAATCGCGGTCGACCATAAGATCTGCGCAAACGCGAGCGTCAACATGGCCGCGTAGACGCCGTGCGATCGCAGCACCACGCGTCCGATCAGCAGCGCCACGGAACCGGCAACGATCGGCGCGAGGATCAGCGCAGCTGCAAACGGCGCGGCGAGATACGTGATTGCCAGTGCAACCGCATACGCGCCCAAGCCGAAAAAGGCCGCGTGCCCGAACGACACGATGCCGCCGAGTCCCATGCCGAAGTGCAGACTCGCAGCCAACACCGCGGCGATAGCCACCTCGGTCGCAATGACAATCGCGTAGTCGCCGATCAGCATCGGCAGCACGATCGCGATGCCCAGTGCAAGCGCGCCGACGATGCGCCAGCGCAAGCCTGGTGCGACGAACGGTGCGTGCGCCTGCATTCGAGTGATCTGCGGCGCACTCGGGCGGCCTAGCAAGCCATACGGCCGCAAGATAAGTACGACCGCCATCACCACAAAGATCAAAACCAGGGTCGATTGCGGAAGCCACCAGCTGCCGAAGGCATGCAGCATTCCGATCAGTAGCGCAGCCCAGAACGCTCCGGTGACCGAGCCCAGCCCACCGACGACAACGACGACGAAGGCCTCGATCAAAATGCCCAGGTCCATCTGCAGGTTGACCGTTTCGCGCGGAATCTGCAGCGCTCCGGCGAGGCCGGCGAGAAAAGCCCCCAGCGCGAATACCGAGGTAAAAAGGAGAGGCTCGTTCAGGCCGAGCGCACCGGCGGTCTCACGATCCTGCGCAGCCGCCCTCACCCAGGTTCCCCAGCGCGTGCGATTGATGACCCACCACAGCAATGCGTAGACAACCGGTCCGACGATCATCACGAATATCGAATACTGAGGAACGAACGCGCCGGCGACTTCGACGCTGCCTTTCAGTCCCGGCGCACGCGGCGCGAACAATTCGCCCGGGCCCCAGATCGCCAACGCAACGTCCTGCACGATCAACACGACCCCGAAGGTTGCGAGCAGCTGAAAGATTTCGGGTGACGAATAAATACGCCGCAGCAACACGATTTCGAGCAGCGCGCCCACAGCGGCCACGGCCAGCGCCGCCAACAACAAGCCGCCGAAAAAACTGAACACGTTCGGTGTCCAGTGCGTCGTGATCGAATAGGCGATGTAAGCGCCGAGCATGTACAGCGAGCCGTGCGCAAAATTGACGACGCGGGTGACGCCGAAAATCAACGTCAGACCGGCGCTGACCAGAAACAAGGTCGAGCCGTAAGAGAGCCCGGCGATCAACTGGCCGAATACAAGGTCCATTGGAATGGTGTGATTAACCGCTAAGACGACCGCAAACGCGGTCTAGGACGAACGATCATAGTGGCCGGCACGAAGCACGACGAGCAACAGTGGCGCAGCGCGCAAGGCGGGCGCTCACCTTGGTCGCGGTACGCAAGCGGCGGGCGGCGCCGCGCTGCCTGGACGTTCGCTCGGCTTGGTCGCGATGCGCAAGCGGCGGGCGGCGCTGCGCTGCCTGGGCGTCGGTCCCGGCCGGACGGCTCTGCGGTACTCGCCGCCGCCGGCGCGAAAAAAGGCTAAAGCGTTTTTTCGCTCAACTGCCCCGGCGTCGGCTCCGTTC
>JACCSD010000147.1 GCA_013813185.1 Burkholderiaceae bacterium | reverse complement strand
GGCTGGCCATGCAACTGGGCATAGATTCTTTCAGCCAGCTTACGTGAAACACCTTCGACGTTTGCGATGTCGTCGATCGATGCGGACGCCAGCCCGCGCATGCCGCCGAATCGCGCCAAGAGCTTCTGCCGCCGTTTCGGACCGATGCCTTCCATGCCTTCGAGCTGCGACGTGTTGCGCGTCTTCGCGCGGCGCGCCCTCATGCCGGTGATCGCGAAGCGGTGCGCTTCGTCGCGGATCTGCGCGATCAGCAGCAACGCTTGCGACTCTCTTCCCAGCAACAGCGGCAGTCGTTGATCGGGGAACACGAGCTCTTCAAGCCCGACCTTGCGCTCGTCGCCCTTCGCAACGCCGACCAGCACCAATGGATCAAGGCCGAGCTCGACGAACACCTGGTGCGCCACCATCACCTGCCCTTTTCCGCCATCGACCAGCACCAGATGCGGCAGCCGGCTTTCGCCCCGGGACACCGGTAAGAACCGGCGCGTCAGTACCTGGCGCATCGCTGCATAGTCGTCGCCGGCTTCCACGCCCTCAATGTTGTAGCGCCGGTACTCCGATGGCCGCATCTTGTGCTCGGCATACACGACGCACGACGCCTGCGTCGCCTCGCCGGACGTGTGGCTTACGTCAAAACACTCCACTCTCAGTTTGTCGGCATCTTCTTCGCCGAGCTCCAGGCCAAGCGCGTCGATCAGCGCCCGCGTCCTCGCAATCTGCGAACCTTCTTCTGCCAGGCGGCGTGCCAACGCCAGGCGCGCATTGGCTTCCGCCATCTCCAGCCAACGCCGCCGCTGTTCCTGCGGATGACGCACCAGCTGGACGCGGCGTCCGCTGGCGGCCGACAGCATCGCAGACAACTCGTCGGTATCGACGTCGGCGTTGACGACCAGTGTCGGCGGCACCGGTTGCGATAGATAGTGCTGCGACACGAATGCTTCGAGAATCTCGGCGGATTCTGTCCCTTCGGACGCGCGAGCGGGAAAGTGGGCCTTGTCGCCGAGGTGCCTGCCGCCGCGAATCATGGCGAGATTGACGCATGCGTGCGCGCCGTCAGTGACGACGGCCAGCACGTCGGCGTCGGCATCGGAGCCGGTCGTATCGACCGCCTGCTGGTGCAGGACTTTCGCCAGTGCACCGATCTGATCGCGCACGGCCGCTGCCTGCTCGAACTTCAAATCGACCGACAGCTGGTGCATCCGGGCTTCGAGCTCACGCATGATGTCGTCGGTTTGCCCGCGCAGGAAGCGAACCGCACGATCGATGTCCTGCGCGTACGCGTCGGGTTCGATCAGCTTGACGCACGGCGCGCTACAGCGCTGTATCTGATGCAGCAGACACGGCCGCGAGCGATTGGCAAACACGGTGTCTTCGCAGGTCCGCAAACGGAACACTTTCTGCAGCAGTTGAATGCTGTCCTTGACGGCCCACGCATTCGGATACGGGCCGAAATACTGCGCGCGCCGATCGACCGCGCCGCGGTAGTACGCGATGCGCGGAAACTTATGAACGGTGAACTTCAGATAAGGATACGACTTGTCGTCGCGAAACACGACGTTGTAGCGCGGCGCCAGCGACTTGATCAGCGTGTTTTCGAGCAGCAGCGCCTCGGCTTCGGACCGCGTCACCGTCGTTTCGATGCGAGCGACGCGCGCCAGCATGTGGCCGGTCCACGGCCCGACGTTCTTGTTGAAGTAAGACGACACGCGCTTGCGCAGATCGCGCGCCTTGCCGACGTACAGCGCAGCACCGTCGGCAGCAATCATCCGGTACACGCCGGGCAGGTGCGGCAGCCCGGCCAGTACCGGCTTGGGGTCGAAGGTGGCAGCTGGGGTGTTCACAAGTGAGACAGTGTTGTGGCCACCTATAATCGCCGGCCTTCGGTGGACCGGTAATTGTAGGTTCGCCCACTTTTCCAATAAGTCAGGACATAAATGGCGAAGATTCTCGCGACCGAAATCCGCGTCGGCAATTTGCTCGAGCTCGAAAAGAAAGTCTGGCGTGTGCTGAAAAGCTATCACGTGCACGTGGGCGGCCGCGGCGGCGCCTACATGCAGATCGA
>JACCSD010000139.1 GCA_013813185.1 Burkholderiaceae bacterium | reverse complement strand
CGCGCTCGATGCCAAGCGCGTCCAGCGCATGGCGTGCACCGACGGCGATGCTGTTGAGTATGCAAAACCCCATCGCGGCCGATCTGCGTGCATGGTGGCCCGGCGGCCGCACCGCGCAAAACGCATTCGCGATCTCACCGCTGACGACACGGTCGGCGGCATCGACCACCGCACCAGCCGCACGCAGCGCCGCATTCAGCGAGTGCGGGTTCATCGATGTATCGAGATCGAGCGGCCGGTAACCCGTGCTCGGTACGCTAGACTGCAAGCGTGCGACGTAATCGGCACTGTGCGCACGCTGCAATGCTTGAGTCGATGCAAGCGGCGCATCGAAATGCTTCAGATGCGGTGCGATGCCGGTCGAGATCAGATGATCCGAAATTGCGGCGAGCCGCTCGGGACATTCCGGGTGCCACGATCCCATCTCGTGCTGCGAACAATCCCGATGCGTGAACAAACCCGTCTGCAGCATTCACTGTCTCCCAGACCAACGGCACCATGTTAGAGAAGTTTCGCTCGACCGCCACGCAGATCGGCCAGATCATCGTCGGCAAGACGCTGCAGATCCGGCAGAGCCTGACGTGCCTGCTCGCCGGCGGCCACTTGCTAATTGAGGATGCGCCGGGCGTCGGCAAGACCACGATGGCGCACGCGATTGCGATCTCAATGGGGTTGCCGTTTCGGCGCATACAGTTCACCAGCGACCTGCTGCCTTCGGACGTGATCGGCGTTTCGGTGTACGAGCGGAACGGCGGACAGTTCGTGTTTCATCCGGGACCGATCTTTACCGAAGTGCTGCTGGCCGATGAAATCAATCGCGCGAGCCCAAAAACGCAAAGCGCGCTGCTCGAAGCGATGGAAGAAAGCCAGGTGTCGGTGGACGGATTGTCGCGTCCGTTGCCGCACCCGTTCTTTGTGATTGCGACGCAGAATCCGTTGCATCAGGTCGGCACGTTTCCACTGCCCGAATCGCAGCTCGATCGATTCCTGATGTGCATAAGCCTGGGCTACCCCGATCGCGCGGCCGAACGCTCGTTGCTGGCGGGCGAAGCGCGGCGCGACATGCTGAAGTCGCTCGATGCAACCGCGCGCCCGGCAGACCTGCTGGCGGCGCAGGCGGAGGCCAAAAAAGTCTACGTCTCGGCGGCGCTGCTCGATTACGTGCAAGCGCTGATTGCGCATACGCGCGCTTCCGGCAAGTACGCCGAGGGACTTAGCCCGCGGGCCGGCCTGGCTCTGCTCGCCGCCGCACGCGCATGGGCGTGGCTGGACGGCCGCGAACACGTCATTCCGGAAGACGTGCAAAACATCATGCCTTGCGTGGCCGGTCATCGCCTGCACGCAACGAGCCGCGAGACCGGCCGTGCGCTGCACGGCAAGGAGCTGGTGTCGCAGTTGATCAGTGCCGTGCCCGTTCCGTAGCAACCGATGACTTTGTCCGCCAATCCGGTCGTGGTGAAGATCGCCGACTGGATCTCCGGCCGGCACGGACCCGAGGCGGGCGAAGTGACGCTCGATCGGCGCCGCGTTTACATCCTGCCGACGGCGCCGGGTCTGGCGTTCGGCGTCGTCACGTTGATCCTGTTGATCGGTTCGATCAACTACATGTTGCAGCTTGGCTACCTGTTGACATTTCTGGTGGCCAGCATGGCAGTGGTTGGAATGCACAACACGCATTCGAACCTGGCGCAGATCGTTTTGCGCGGTGTGCAGGTCGAGCCGGTCTATGCAGGTGACGTGGCCGCGTTCGAGTTCAGGGTGACGAATTCGACAACGGTCGATCGCTTCGCGCTGCGCTTCTCATTTGCGCAGCCGACTGAGCCCGGTTCTCTTCTCGGCCGCTTTTTCAACCGCTCATTGGGTCGCTCCGTGCGCGAGCGTGAGCAGGCGACGATTTCGATCGAGCTGCCGGCGCGCGGTTTACGAACAGTCGCCGTGCCGTTGCCAGCCCCGCTGCGCGGTCGCCTCCCTGCGCCTCGTATGACGATCGAGACGCGTTATCCGTTCGGACTCTGGCGCGCGTGGGCGTATCTGACGCCGGCACTGACCGCGATGGTGTACCCCGCGCCTGAATTCGATGCGCCGCCCGTACCTTTTACAGCCGGTGGTAACGGCGACGCGGTCGGGATGTCGTCCAGCGGCGACGACTTCGCGGGCGTTCGTCCGTATCAACCCGGCGACGCGCACAAGATGATCGCGTGGAAGCTCGCTGCACGATCGGACGAGCTCTCGGTCAAGCAGTTCGAGGCCCAGGGCGGCGGCGAATTGATGCTCGACTATGGCGAACTGCCTGACGTCCTCGGCATCGAGGGGCGCCTGTCGCGCTTGACACGCTGGGTGCTGGATGCCGATGCTTCGCACATGCGATACGGATTGAAGCTGCCCGACGCGATGATTTTCATCGGCAGCGGAGCCGCGCATCGCGAGCATTGCCTGACGGCGCTCGCCGTTTGCATCGGGTAGCGCCCGTTACATGTCCGCTGTCGCCGCCCCTGCCCTGACGCGACGCGCCAAGCTGGCGCGATTCTTCGCGCCGTTGGCGCGGCTGTTCGCCCCCCAGATGTCGAGCGCGGCGCGCGAGCGGCGCGACATGCTCGTGCTCTTGCTCGCGGTGACGTTCGTCGTCGTGCCGCATTTCGAACATCTGGTGTGGTGGGCGACGTCGGTT
>JACCSD010000136.1 GCA_013813185.1 Burkholderiaceae bacterium | reverse complement strand
TGCAATACGGCTCGCTCAGCGTGGAGCGGCTCGATATTTTTCACGCGCATCAGCACGATGCGCCGCTGCTGGTTTTCATCCACGGCGGCTACTGGCGTTCGCTCGACAAATCGGACTTTTCCTGGATCGCGCCTCCATTATTGCAGCACGGCGTCGCCGTCGCGTTGACCAACTACGGACTTGCGCCACAGACGTCGATTGAAGACATCGTGCGTCAACAGTTGAAGGCGCTCGGCTGGCTGTATCGCAATGCACAGCAGCTGCGATTCAATCCCGACCGCATCGTCGTCGCCGGCCACTCGGCGGGCGGTCATTTGACGGCGATGATGATGGCCGCACTCTGGCAACAGTTCGACTCGACGTTGCCGAGTGGGTTGGTGAAGGCAGGTTTGGCGATCAGCGGTGTCTTCGACTTGCGGCCGCTCGTACGCGCGCCTTTCGTCAATGCTGACCTGAAACTCGACGTCAAGCGCGCGCGGGCGCTGTCGCCCATAAACATGTCGAGCGCGACCAGCGCACCGCTAATCACCGCGGTGGGCGCGGCGGAGTCAAGCGAGTTCAAGCGGCAGTCGTCGGAGTTTGGCGCAGCCTGGTCCAACAACGTGGTGCGCCATCTGGAATTGCCCCACTCAAATCACCTGACCGTCTGCGATGAGCTGGCCAACCCCGCCTCGCCGCTGTTCGACGCCGCGCTCGAACTGATCCGCCGCGCTTAACCGGCGCCGATGCCCAGGGCGCGCACTCGCGCCTGCGTCAACGCATGCACGTGCCGAATCGTCGGTACCGCAATCGCCGCGCGCTCGGCCAGTTCGATCACACTGCCGACGATCGCATCGAGCTCCAGCTGGCGGCGCTGCTCCAGATCCTGCAGCATCGAGATCTTTGCCGCGCCGAGTTGTCGCGCAAGATCGATGCGCTGCTCCACCGTCATCGGAATACGCACGCCGTAGTGCTCTGAAACCTGCATGCCTTCGCGCATCATCGCGCGGATAACGTCGAGCACGTCTTCATCGGCGACGATCTCGCTCATCAGATTCCCGGTCAGCGCGGCGATTGGATTGAACGACAGGTTGCCGACCAGCTTGGTCCACACGTCGAGCCGGATGTCGCTCGAGCGGATCGCGTCGAGGCCCGCTGCGTCGAGCGCAGCGCAGATGCGCTGCAAGCGCTCGCTAATACCGCCGATCGGCTCGCCGAGAATGATTCGCGTGCCGTTCGTGTGATGCACCTCGCCCGGCGCGCGCACTTCGGCAGCAATGTGAACGACGCATCCCAGGATGTGTCGCGGCGCCAGGTCCGCGAACATCGAACCGCGCCGATCGAGCGCACGCAGTGTCGTTCCTTCGAGTGCACCACCGGCGCCATAGAAGTACCACCACGGCAATCCGTTGATGGCTGGAACGACGATCGTGTCGTCCCCGATCAGCGCTTGCATGCGCGGCAGCATCGCCGCGATCGCATGCGCCTTTAGACCGA
The DNA here is from genome assembly GCA_013813185.1 of Burkholderiaceae bacterium. GTDB lineage: Bacteria > Pseudomonadota > Gammaproteobacteria > Burkholderiales > Burkholderiaceae_F > JACCZX01. The sequence goes on along the minus strand of JACCSD010000136.1, from coordinate 762 downwards.
TGATGACCAGATCCTGCGCACCGAGCGCGGCAGGATCTTCGCCCGCGGGCAGGCGATAGTTGCCCGAGTGCTTGCCGACCTTATCGACCAGCGTCAGCCCATCACCGCGAATCGCCGCCAGATGTGCGCCGCGCGCAATCAGCGTGACGTCATGGCCGGTGGCGGCGAGCTTCGCACCGAGTACAGCGCCGATCGATCCGGCGCCGACGACTGCAACCCGCATCAGCGATGAACGCTTGCAGCGCCACCCTCTGCACGTTCGCGCCGCCACTGGCTCTTGCGCTGCGTCCACTCGTCGAGACGAGCGCGCGCGGTCTTGCTTTCCTCCTGCATTTGCATTTCGGAGGCGAGCTGCGCCGTCAGTTCGAGACGAATACCGTTCGGATCGAAGAAGTAGATCGACTGGAAAATATGGTGGTCGGTTACACCGAGCACTTCGATGCCGTGCCCTTCCAACCGAGCCTTCAAGCGCGCCAGCTCTTCGACAGTGTCAACGCGCAACGCGATGTGATTGACCCAATCGGGAGTGTTCGGCGATTTTTCAGCGGCGACATCGTCCCCCAGGTCAAAGAACGCGATACACGAGCCGTCGGTCATGCGAAAGAAAATGTGCGTGTACGGGCAATACTCGCCGGTCGACGGCACGACGTCGCTTTGAATGATGTGATACAGCGGCAGCCCGAGAATGTCTTCGTAAAAATGCCGAGTCTCTTCAGCATCCTTGCAGCGGTATGCAAAATGGTGCAGGCCGTTGATCGGTGC
>JACCSD010000132.1 GCA_013813185.1 Burkholderiaceae bacterium | reverse complement strand
CATTTTCAGCGGCCGCCGTCGCGCGAAGCAAAACTGGTTCGATGCATCCGCGGCCGAGTGTTTGATGTGATCGTCGATCTGCGGCCCGGTTCGAACACCTACGCCGACCATGTCACCGTCGAGTTGGACTCGGTGAGCCGGCGCGCCGTGTACATCCCGCCCGGATTGGGCCACGGATTCCAGACGCTCGAAGACGACACCGAAGTCTTCTATCTGATGAGCGACTACGTCGACGCGAATCTCGCCGCGGGCGTACGCTGGAACGATCCTGCGTTCGGCATTCGTTGGCCGTTCACCGACGTAACGTTGAACGAACGTGATGCACGTTACCCTGACTTCGACGCCGAAGCCTTCGCGGCCGAATTCGCTGCGCATGAGCAGGGCCGCGAGCAGTGAGCGACGTTCTGTTTCCGTCGATCGAATCGATCGATGATTGCGCTCCGCTCGCCGAGCGCGCGATGCAGCTGATCCGCGACATCTTTCCGATCTGCCGCAGTATTACCGGCGCCGGCGTGCGCGAAACGCTGGCGCATGTCGCGCGCCACGTGCCCCTCCAATGTTCAGAAGTCCCCTCGGGTACACCGGTGTTCGACTGGGAGGTGCCCCGCGAATGGATCATCCGCGACGCCTTCATCGCCGATTCGCAAGGGCGCCGCGTGGTCGACTTTCGGCAGCACAATCTGCACGTCGTCGGCTACTCGATTCCGGTCCGCGCGCGGATGAGCCTTGCCGAGTTGCGCCCGCATTTGCACACACTGCCGGAGCGGCCGGAGTGGATTCCGTATCGCACCAGCTACTACCGGGACAGCTGGGGATTCTGCCTGGCGCATCGTGTGCTGCAGGCGCTACCCGAGGGCATGTACGAAGTCGTGATCGACTCGGAGCTGCGGGCGGGAAGCCTCACGTATGCAGAGGCTTATGTTTCCGGTACAAGCGAATCGGAGTTTCTGATTCATACGCACGTCTGCCATCCGTCATTGTGTAACGACAATGCTTCGGGAATCGCGGTCGTGGCAGTGCTTGCAGCCGAGCTTGCCAAACAACGTCCGCAGCTGTCATATCGATTTGTATTCGCGCCGGGCACGATCGGCTCGATCACTTGGCTGGCGCGCAATCAGCATCAGCTAACGCGCATCCGGGCCGGCCTTATAGTCGGGCTTGTCGGCGATGCGGCGCCGCTGACGTACAAGCGCAGCCGGCGCGGCAACGCTGAGATCGATCACATTGCTGCGGCCGTGGTGCGCGAAATCGACGCGAACGCACGGGTCCGCGAGTTTTCTCCGTACGGCTACGACGAGCGACAATATTGCTCACCGGGCATCGATCTGCCGGTGGGCCGGCTGACGCGCTCGCCTAACGACGAATACGCCGAATACCATACCTCGGCCGACAATCTCGATCTGATCCGGCCTCACGCGCTGGCTGAATCCCTGCTCGCGCTCACGCGCGTGATCGAGCGGGTCGATTCAAACCGGCTGTTCCGTAGCTTGAACCCCCACTGCGAACCGCGGCTCGGCAAGCGCGGACTGTTTCGCACCGTCGGCGGCGGTGGTCCGGCACAAAGCGAAGAAGCGATGCTGTGGTTGTTGAACCAGGCCGACGGCTCGCATGGGTTGAATGATGTGAGCGCCGCTTCAGGGATTCCCGTTTCCGTTCTGACCGAGGCTGCGGCCGCATTGACCGCGGCCGGACTGCTCGAAGAAACGTCGGGCCGCTCGCTCCCGCGCGCTTGCGTTACTTCGGAGGTGGCAGCGAAAACGTGAACAGCGCGTGCCCGGCCATGACGGCTATGAACTGCTGACCATCAACCGCATAAGACACCGGTGCCGCGTTGATTTCGCCGCCGAGACGGACCTGCCATAGCTTCTTACCGGTGTCCGAATCGAAGGCGAAGAACTCGTCGCGATAACCGGAGAACACCAGTCCGCCAGCGGTGGAGAGCACGCCACCAACCACACGGTGCACAACTGCTCCCTGCGCCAGCGGTGTTTGCCAGCGCACCTCCCCGGTGTCTGCCACGATCGCCTTAATCGCAACGGCGGTCGGCTGGTTAGTAGCGTTGTTGGCGATTCCACCCATGAACAACTGGCCCTTTTGAAAGCGCGCATCGTCGTCGCGGAAGTAGATGCTCGCGCCATCGACCGTGGGCACGAACAGCAATCGCCGCTCACTGTCGTACGAGGGCGGCCACCAGTTGGTGCCGCCTCCGACCCACGGCCATACCAGGGCACCGGTGCTGGTAGGTCGGGACGCGGGCCGGCGGATCGGGCGCCCTTTTTCGTCGAAACCGTCGGCCCAGGTTTGTTTCACGAACGCCTTGGCTGATAGAAACTTGCCCGACTCGCGATCGAGCGCGTAAAAAAATCCATTGCGGTTCGCCCACAGCACGACGTCGCGCGGCTCGCCCTGCCACGGTATCCGGGCCAGAACAGGCTGCTGGACGGCATCCCAATCATTCTCGTCAGCTGGAGTGAACTGATAGTGCCAGCGCAATTTTCCCGACGATGCGTCCAGTGCGACGACAGAGTTGGCGTACAGGTTGTCACCCGTTCGCACGCCGCCATGGTGCGCCGGCGCCGGATTGCCCGCGCCCCAGTAGACCAGGTCTCGCTGTGCGTCGTAGGCGCCCGTGCTCCAGGTCGCCGCTCCGCCGACTCTCCACGAATCGCCGGCCCAGGTTTCATGCCCGGCTTCGCCGGGGCCGGGTACGGTATGGAACTTCCACAGCAGGCGGCCGTCGGCCGCAGAAAACGCCGCGACGAACCCGCGTGCACCGTAATCGCTTCCCGAGATTCCGACCAGCACCCGGTCTTTGAATGCGAGCGGCGCGCCGGTCATCGCATAGCCGTCGCGGTTCTCGGCAACGGGTGCTTCCCATATCAGCCGGCCGGTGTTTGCGTCGAGAGCGATCAGACGCGCATCGATTGTCGCGACAAAGATCTTGTCTCCAAGGATCGCGACGCCGCGGTTTACCGAGCCACAGCAGAGCAGCAAGTTTGAAGGCAGCGGCCTTCGGAATTGCCAAACCTTCGCGCCGGTTTGGGCGTCAAGTGCAACGACACCTCCCGGCGACTCGGTAACGAACAACAACCCTCCCGCTGCAATCGGGGAGGCTTCGAGCCATTGATCCGTCGAGCGCAGCTGCGCGATCCACGCCACGCGCAACTGATCGACATTGTCTTTCGTGATCTGGGACAGCGTGGTATGCCGATGACCTGCATAGTTACCCGCGTAGGTCAGCCACTCGTGCGGCCTGTCCGATGCTGTGACAATCGACGCCGGCCCGACGTTAATCAGGGGCCGCTGCGACACCGGTGAGCTCTCGCCTTTGGAGGCCGAAGCGATCGTGAGCCGGCGCAAGTAAGCGTGCGTCTGCCAAATTTCGGAATCCGATAGCGGCTGCGCCGCCATTGCAGTTCCCGGACGACCCCACTTTGTGGCTGAAAAGAAAGCCCAGTCGGTGCTATTGGCTACCGAGGCCACTAGATCCGGTCCAGCCAGCCCGCGGCCCGCATCGCCGTGGCAGCCCGCGCACGTTTTGCCAAACGCCAGCCGGCCATTTTCAATCGCTGTGACGTCTTCATTGCTGAAAGGGCTCTGGATTCCCGCGTGTACGTTCGCGCCCGACGCCAGTGGCTCCAAATGAACGGGGCTATTGGGAGCGAGCCACGTGATGAGTTCGCGATACGGAATTTCCGGCAAGCTCCCCAACAGCTTGGCATGCACTACGCGTGCGCGCCAACTTAGTGCG
>JACCSD010000124.1 GCA_013813185.1 Burkholderiaceae bacterium | reverse complement strand
GCGCAGATGCGCCGCCTTTTCGTCGTCGCCCGAGGATCGGAGCAACGCCGTGGCAGTTAAGCAAAAAAACGCTTTAGCCTTTTTTTGCGCCGGCGTTGTGAGCACCGCAGTGGTTGGCACTTTAGTGCCCGACGACGTAGGCGGCGCAGCTGCGCCAGCCGCTGCTGCTACCGAAGACTGCTCACCTGATTTTGATCTTTGGTCTTACGTCAGCTTCGCGACGGCCAACGACAGCCACTTCACTCCTTGCGGGCCGAAGTTGATTTGCGCGCGTGCATCGTCGCCGTTGCCTTCCAGGTTGATCACAACTCCTTCGCCGAAGCGCGCGTGATTGACCGATTGTCCGATCCGGTAACCGTGCGTCGGCTTCGCGCGGGCGACAGCGGTCCGTACCGCCGGCGCCAGGCCGGTGTCGCGCCATTGACCAAAGCGCCCACCGGCACTCGCCCGCACGCGCGGCGTTAACCATTTGACCGCGCCTTCCGGCAGCTCGTTGATAAACCTTGACTTGATGCCGTAGCGCGTCTGGCCGTGCAGCATGCGGCTCTGCGCGAAGCTGATGTACAGCCGCTGTTGCGCGCGTGTGATCGCGACATACATCAGGCGGCGCTCTTCTTCGGGGCCGCCCGGTTCGTTCATGCTGTTTTCGTGCGGGAACAGCCCTTCCTCGAGCCCGCCGATGAACACCGCGTGAAACTCTAGCCCTTTGGCCGAGTGCACCGTCATCATCTGCAGTGCGTCTTGACCCGCCTGCGCCTGGTTATCCCCGGCTTCAAGCGACGCGTGCGACAGGAATCCTGCGAGCGGCGACAAGTGCGCGGTCTCCGCATCGCCTTGCTCGCCAGGCGTTTCCGATTCAAAACCCTCTTCGATCACGAACGCCGCCGCGGCATTGACCAACTCGTTCAAATTTTCTATCCGCTCCGCGCCTTCCTTTTCGGTCTGATAGTGCGCGATCAACCCACTCCGCTGGATCACGGCGTCGACGATCTCGGACAGTGGCAATTCGGCGGTTTCGATGCGCAACGTGTCGATCAGCTTGACGAACGCCGTGAGATTGGATCCCGCCTTGCCGGTCAAGGCGTCAACCGCCGCGTACAACGTTTGGCCACGCTCACGCGCGGCGTCGCCCAACTGCTCCAGTGTTCGGGCGCCGATTCCGCGCGGCGGGAAATTGACTACGCGCAGGAACGCGGTGTCGTCGGCCGGATTTTCGATCAGGCGCAGATACGCCAGCGCGTGCTTGACCTCAGCGCGCTCGAAAAATCTCAGGCCGCCGTAGACGCGATACGGGATCGCCGCGTTGAACAACGCATGTTCGATCACGCGCGACTGCGCGTTTGACCGGTACAAAATGGCAATCTCGCCCCGCGCGCGTCCTTCGGCTATCAGGCTCTTGACTTCCTCGACCATCCAGGCCGCTTCATAGCCGTCGGTCTGCGCTTCGTAAATGCGCACCGGTTCGCCCTCGCCCGCATCGGTCCACAAATCCTTGCCTAGGCGGCGCTGATTGTTGGAGATCAGCGCGTTGGCCGCGTTAAGGATGTGGCCGCCCGAGCGATAGTTCTGCTCGAGCTTGATCAGGTTTCGCACGCGGAACTCGCGCTCGAAGTCGGCCATGTTGCCGACGTTGGCTCCGCGAAAGGCGTAGATCGAGTTATGCGTGACGATGCCGTTGGCAACGAAGTTGTGCGAGTCCTCGACGTCGAGGTCGTAGACGGTGCGCGATTCGGGTTCGTGCAGTTCGACTTCGCGCACGATGTCGTAGCCGCCCTTCGCGTCGGCCACGGCCATGCCAGCACGCACGAATTGCGCTTGAATCAACGGCAAATAGCCCTTGCCCAGCCGGGCACGCTGTATCAGCCGGCCGCCCAGCACCACGCGCAAGCGCGTCGCGTCATCGATCGCCACGCCCAAATCGCGCCGCCAGAACTTGGCGGCCCAGCCGCCTTTGCCCTCGGTGATCGGCTTCATTACGAAGCCTGCTTCGACGGCTTTGCGCATCGCTGCTTCGTTGCAGGTGCGCGCGTAAATCCGATGATCGGGCTTGTCACGCCTCGAATCGCTGCACATGCTGACGATGACATCACCCTCGTCGCCGAACGATGGCCGGCGCCGGTCGTCGGGATGGTCGAACGCCAGGCCGCGATCGGCAAGCAGCCACTTGGCAGCGCGCTCGGTGTTCAACTCGAAGAATTCGCGCGGCACCGCAGCCTCGCCCTTGCGTTTACGCCCCGCAGTAAATGCGCGCATCGGAAGGCCGTACTTCAGAGACAGCACCGCCAGGTCTTCCTGTGCTTCGACCGCACCTTCGTAGGTGCCGATGATCCAGATCTGCTCGCCGCCTTCCTTGCGCGCGCGGTAACGAAATCCGGGCGGCAAATACTTGCTGTGCCTCGCTCGGCGATGACCCGACACGGCAAGCCGGTATCCCACTCCGGGTTTCATCATCATGTAGAGGAAAAATCGCGCCGGCATATGGCCGACTGCATAGCCGGCGA
>JACCSD010000320.1 GCA_013813185.1 Burkholderiaceae bacterium | reverse complement strand
AGTTGAAAACTGACGAACTCGAGCCGCGCCATGCCGTTATGGCTGGAGATCGGGAAGATCGACGTGAAAGCGGCTTGCAAGCCGTGGTTTTCACGCTTACCGGGCGCGACCTCAGCCTGTAAAAAGTGGGTGTACGACTCAAGCTGGGTCGCAAGCAAAAACGGCACAGACAACACGCTTGGCCGTTTGGCAAAGCTCTTGCGAATGCGCTTTTTTTCAGTGAACGAGTACGGCATGGACGCTCCGTTCGATACGGGAAAGGGCAAAACAACTAGCCCTGGCTGCTTGACGCGGGACGACAAATGCCACTACGGACGCAGCGCTAGACGCTTGCATCCGAGTGGCGTAGGTGTGTCCTGCGCGTCCGTTCATCCAGGGAAGACTTTGAGTTGGGGGCAAATTTCCCCAATTCAAAGGCCTCGCGGTCTTTCGCTCAAGTTGCCGGCGAAGCGCGCTTCGCCGGCTTCCCTGAGTTATTTAATCTCCACCTTTGCGCCGGCGTCTTCCAGCTTCTTCTTCGCTGCGTCGGCATCGGCCTTGTTCACGCCTTCCTTCACCGGCTTTGGCGCGCCATCGACCAGATCCTTGGCCTCTTTCAGGCCCAGGCCAGTTAGTTCACGAACCGCCTTGATGACATTGACCTTGTTGGCGCCGAATTCCATCAGCATCACGTTGAATTCGGTCTGCTCTTCGGCCACGGCTGCCGCTGCGCCACCGCCTGCCGGCGCCGCGACTGCTACTGCGGCGGCCGCGGCAGAAACGCCAAATTTGTCTTCCATCATCTTGATCAGCTCGCTGATCTCGAGAACGGACTTCGCGCCGATGGCGTCGAGAATTTCCTGATTCGAAAGTGCCATTACAAACTCCCAAGAAAGTGCGTTGTATCGGTTGAATTTTCTGATGTGGGTTACGCGGGCACCGCTTCCTTTGCATCGCGCACGGCTGCCAAGGTCCGCACCAGACGCGACGGCACTTCGTTCAACGTGCGAACGAATTGCCCGATCGGTGCCTGCATCGTGGCCATCAGCGTCGCCAGCAACTCGTCACGGCTCGGCAGCAGGGCCAATCGCTTGACGCCTTTTTCGTCCATGACGAAGTTGGGCGTCCCGCCGGCCTTGACGACAAGCTTGTCGTTGTCTTTGGCAAAACTCGAAAGTACTTTGGCCGCCGAAACGGGATCGTTGGAGAATCCGTACACCAGCGGTCCTACCAGCTTGTCGGACAACCCTGAAAACGGCGTTCCACCGACCGCGCGACGCGCCAACGTGTTCTTCAGCACACGCAACTGCACACCTTGGCTGCGCGCTTGCTTGCGCAGCCGGGTGATCGCATCCACGTCAAGCCCACGGTATTCGGCTACTACGATCGACTGCGACGCCGCCACAAGGGCTCCGACTTCCTCGACCACAGCGGCTTTTTCCTGCCGATTAAGACCCATGCAATTGCTCCATCAAAGTGCTTCGCAATGCTCAGCACCGGTTGAAAACCGGCGACCGAAGCGAAACACCGATGCACGTTTTCGTCCTACAACGCACTTCAATGCTCTCCTCGGGTACCGCCGTCTGCGCTGGAATGGAAAATTTCTCCAAACTTAAAGAAGGCAAGCCTAAAAAACTCGCTTCTTCCAGCGGTCTCTGACAGCAGCGCGCGTTATCGATGTTCAGATTCCGCGCGCAGCCCAAAGTCTTCTTAACTACTAACCATTCAACGACGACGCATCGACGCGCACGCCGATTCCCATCGTCGACGACACCGAAATCTTGCGCAGAAAGACGCCCTTCGACGACGCTGGCTTCGACTTGTTCAACGCGTCGATCAACGCCGTCAAGTTGCCCTGCAGACGATCGACCTCGAACGAAGCGCGACCGATCGACGCGTGCACAATTCCAGCCTTGTCTGCGCGAAACTGCACCTGGCCTGCCTTGGCGTTTTTCACTGCCTGGGAAACATCAGGCGTGACGGTGCCGACCTTCGGATTCGGCATCAGGCCACGCGGGCCGAGGATTTGACCCAGCCCGCCGACGACGCGCATTGCGTCGGGCGACGCGATGACGACGTCAAACTCCAGGAACCCTTCTTTGATCTTCGCGGCTAGATCGTCCATGCCGATAATGTCCGCGCCCGCTGCCTTTGCTTCTTCCGCCTTCGCACCCTGCGCGAACACCGCGACGCGCTTGGTCTTGCCGCTGCCCGCGGGCAGCACGACGGAGCCGCGCACCGTCTGATCCGATTTCTTGGCGTCGATACCGAGTGCGACCGAAACGTCGACCGATTCGTCGAACTTCGCCGTCGCGCATTGCTTGATCAGCGACAAGGCATCGCCGACCGGATATGTCTTCTGAGTATCGACCTTGCTGCGATTGGTCTTTGTGCGTTTGGAGACGGCTGCCATTACAGACCCTCCACCGTGATGCCCATCGAACGCGCGCTACCTGCGATCGTGCGAACGGCCGCGTCCATGTCAGCCGCGGTCAGATCAGGCATCTTTGCTTTGGCAATCTCCTCGGCCTGCGCGCGCGTGATCTTGCCGACCTTGTCGGTGTGCGGCTTCGGCGAGCCGCGCTCGATCTTCGCTGCCTTCTTGATTAGCACGGTTGCCGGCGGCGTCTTCATCACGAACGTGAAGCTCTTGTCGGCGAACGCCGTGATCACGACCGGGATCGGCAGTCCCGGCTCCACGTTCTGCGTCTGCGCGTTGAACACCTTGCAGAATTCCATGATGTTCAGCCCGCGCTGACCGAGCGCTGGGCCAATCGGAGGCGACGGATTCGCCTTGCCGGCGGGTACCTGCAACTTGATAAAGCCGATGATCTTCTTAGCCATTTCTCACTCCTGTGGGTTCAAGCGCGGGCTTGCTGACTAGCAAGCCGCTCCCCGTTCAACTGCCAATGCCTAGACTTTTTCAACCTGAGCAAACTCGAGTTCCACCGGCGTCGAACGTCCGAATATCGTGACCGACACGCGCAGCCGACTCTTCTCGTAATTCACTTCTTCGACGTTGCCGTTGAAGTCCGTAAACGGACCGTCCTTGACCCGCACCATCTCGCCAACTTCCCACAACGTCTTCGGTCGCGGCTTCTCCGCGCCCTCTTGCATCCGCATCAAAATTTCGTCGACTTCTTTCTGCCGCAGCGGCGACGGACGATTGGCGCTGCCGCCCAGAAACCCGGTCACCTTCGACGTGCTCTTGACCAGGTGCCAAGCTTCGTCGGTCATGTCCATTTCGACCAGTACATAGCCCGAGTACATGCGGCGCTCAGTGATCGACTTTTTGCCGCCCTTGACTTCGACAACCTCTTCGACCGGCACCAGGATTTGTCCGAACTGCGACTGCAAGCCCGCGCGATTGATGCGTTCCTGCAGCGCCCGTGCCACTCCTTTTTCCATTCCGGAATAGGCATGCACGACGTACCAACGCTTCGTGCCCGCTGCGGGCGGCGCGCTTTGCTTGTCAGCCTCTGCTGCTGCAGTTCCCGGTGTCGTCTCAGTTGCCATCTCAGTTGCCATTCGTCCTTAGCGCCAGGAAAGCAGCGTGTCGTACAGGACCCATTCAAGACTCTTGTCGACCAGGAAAAGAAAAATCGCCATGATCACGACAAACCCGAAAACGATGCCCGTGGTCGTGACTGTTTCCTTGCGGCTCGGCCATACGACCCGTTTCGTTTCCTCGTACGACTCTCGCGCATACGCCAAAAAGCGTTTGCCCGACTGCGAAAACCACGCGATCACGACCGCAGCGACCAGGCCGCCAATCAGCACACCGACGCGCGCCAACGTGGGCTGCTCAGTGAGGAACGTGAAGCCAAGCACGCCCGCCACCGCTGCCAGCACGGCAAGCGTTACCAAAACCAGATCGGCCTTGCTCGTGACTGTTTCGACGTTCTGTGTTGCCATTTATGACTGCTTCCTACAAGTGGCAGGGGCGGAGGGCATCGAACCCCCAACCTCTGGTTTTGGAGACCAGCGCTCTGCCAATTGAGCTACGCCCCTAAGCCCGTATCTACGATTCGAAGCTGCTATTCAGTAATTTTGGCGACCACACCGGCGCCGACGGTCTTGCCCCCTTCGCGCACCGCGAAGCGCAGGCCTTGCTCCATCGCGATCGGGGCGATCAGTGCGACTTCCATCTGGATGTTGTCGCC
>JACCSD010000120.1 GCA_013813185.1 Burkholderiaceae bacterium | reverse complement strand
ATCAGTCGACGTGGGAAACGTTGTGGTTGTCGACTGCGATGCCGCGCGATCTGACGTTCGTTTACAAGCGCGAGCTCAATTGGGTGCCATTTTTCGGCTGGGGCATTGCGTCGGCGCAGATGATCAGCATCGATCGCAGGAAGGGACAGGATGCGTTCGAGCAGGTGGTCGAGCAGGGCAAGGACCGCCTGGCGCGCGGCTGGTGGATCGTCATTTTTCCCGAGGGAACGCGCACTAAGCCCGGCTCCGGCAAACGCTACAAGACCGGCGGCGCACGGCTCGCGGTGCGCACCGGCGCTTGGGCGGTGCCCATTGCGGTCAACTCGGGGGAGTTCTGGCCAAAGGGCCGATTCATCAAGACCCCGGGCACCGTAAGCGTATCGATCGGCCCCGCGATCGACCCGAGCGGCAAGACAGCCGAAGAAGTCGCCGCGCAAGTCGAAAACTGGATCGAATCAGAGATGCGCCGACTGGCGCCGCATCGATATAGCGCGCCTTATGCACCGCCGAACGGCAGAGGCGTCGAGAAGGTGACAGCGGGGGCCGCTTGAAGCGTGCTTCACCGGACGCGCGAGCCAGCGCGAGCCAGCAATTGCTGCTCGCAATTGAGTCGCCGCCAGCAATCACATTCATCACCCCGCAAGTCCTGGCGGGGAACGAGCGCCGCGTGTCGGTCGCCCAGCAAGTCATCGTCTATCGGCTGCAGCGCGCGCGTCGACGGACGATCGGGTTTCAGGTCAACGAGCTGGGATTGACTGTGCGCGCGCCCCGCTGGATCGCTATGCGAGAAATCGAGGCGGCGATCGTTCAGAATCAGCGCTGGATACTCAAGAAGCAGATCGAATGGCGTGCGTCCTCCGAGCAGCGGCGTCTGAAGGCAATTCGCTTCGCCGACGGTGGCCAGGTGCAGTACCTAGGCAACAGGATGCAGCTGCGACTCGGAGCAGATGTTTCGCATTCGGACGATGTCGCTCAGAAAATACGCCTGGCGGTCGCCGCGCAAGCTAGCGAGGCGGAGGTACAGCGGGCACTGCAAGCATGGCTGCAGCAGCAGGCGCATCGCGTTATCGGCGAGCGGCTCGAGCGCTTCAGCGGCCGCACCGATGCGCGCTTTGCCGGTTGGCGTCTGTCGTCGGCGCGAACGCAGTGGGGCTCATGCTCGCCCGATGGTCGAGTTCGGCTCAGCTGGCGCTTGGTTCACTTCGCGGCGCCGGTCATCGATTACGTGATCGCACACGAATTGGCTCATCTGCGCGAGCTGAACCACAGCCCCCGTTTTTGGCGCGAGGTCGCGCGAATATTGCCGGGATTTGAAAGCGCGTGCGATCAGATCAAGCGCGTCGAGATCGGCGCTATATCGTTTTAGCGGCGAGCCGCCGCGTCAGGTCGACGAAACTTTGCACGCTGAGCGTCTCGGCGCGTGCCTGCGGATCGACGCCGGCCGCCGCGATATCGTCCGCAGCAAGCAGCGGCGCCAACGCGTTGCGCAGCGTCTTGCGCCGCTGACCGAACGCCGCAGCGACTACACGCGCGAACGAGTCCGCATCGATCTCAGGCAATTCGGTGACGGCGTGCGGCTGCATTCGTACGACGCTCGATGTGACCTGAGGCGCGGGCGTAAATGCACCCCGCGGCACGTCAAAAAGCTTTACCAGTCGATAGCGGAACTGCAGCATCACCGAAAGACGGCCGTAGGTCTTGCTGCCTGGCGCAGCGACCATCCGGTCGACGACCTCTTTTTGCAGCATGAAGTGTTGATCGATCACGTGCTCGGCGATCGGCAGCAGCGCGAACAGCAGCGGCGTCGAGATGTTGTACGGAAGGTTGCCGACGATGCGCAGCGGAAGCGTTGCGTGAATGCTCCAATCGATCTTCAGCGCGTCGGTTTCGATCAACGTCAAATCGTTGGCGGGAAATCGATCGCGCAATGCGGCCGCGAGATCGCGATCGATCTCGATCGCTCGAATATGGCCGGCACGCTGGATCAGTGCGCCGGTGAGCGCCGCTCGCCCCGGGCCGATTTCGACGATGGCTTGTCCGGGGCGCGGATCGATCGCATCGACGATGCGCGCGACCACACCGTGATCGTGCAGAAAGTTCTGACCGAAGCGCTTACGTGCCCGATGTGGCGCGCGCGGCGGCGCAGCCGCCATCACGCGGCGTGCCGCTCGCGCAAAGTTCGGCGCGCCAATTCAATCGCGAGCTTCAGCGCCGCCCGCATGCTGCTTGCGTCGGCGCGCCCCGTGCCGGCCAGATCGAGCGCGGTGCCGTGATCTACCGACGTTCGTACGAACGGCAGCCCGAGCGTGATGTTGACGCCGTGCCCGAAGGTTGCATATTTCAGCACCGGCAACCCCTGGTCGTGAAACATCGCGAGCACTGCGTCATAGCGCTGCACGAGCGCAGGCACGAACACCGTATCTGCCGGCAGTGGGCCGTCGACGTGATGCCCCTGCAGGCGCAGGCGCGAAACCGCGGGAGCAATGACGTTGATTTCCTCGCGGCCCATGTGACCGCCTTCGCCGGCGTGCGGGTTCAGGCCGGTCACCACGACGCGCGGTGTATCGATGCCAAAGCGCGTCTGCAATTCCGCGATCAGGATTTTCAGAACGGCGGCGATACCGTCAATGCTCAGCGCGCCCGGCACCGCTGCAATCGGCAGGTGGGTCGTCGCCAATGCGACCCGCAGGGGGCCATGCGCAGTCTCGCCGGCCAGCA
>JACCSD010000057.1 GCA_013813185.1 Burkholderiaceae bacterium | reverse complement strand
GTATCAAACGGCGGGTCTGGAACGAACTGGATCACGATCACGTCGGCCGAGGCATCGATCTTCTTGACGCCGAGCTTCTCGGCCGTCAATCGCAGGCGATGCGTTTCGATCAGCGCCTTCGCTGCTTCGGGCAGTTTTCCATAGCGATCGACCAGCTCCTCCTGGCGCTCGATCAGCTCGTCCTCGCTGTCGGCCGACGCGAGCCGCTTGTACATCGAAAGCCGCTGGTGCACATCGTTGACGTAGTCGGTCGGCAGCAGCGCGGGCACATGCAGATTGATTTCGGTCACGACGCGCAGCGGCGAGAGCAGGTCGGGCTCGCGGCCCGAGCGCAGAGCGCGTACCGCTGCGTTCAGCATCTGCGTGTACAGATCGAACCCCACTTCCTGCATGTTGCCGCTCTGGCTTTCACCAAGCACTTCTCCGGCGCCTCGAATTTCGAGGTCGTGCATCGCCAGATAGAAACCGCTGCCGAGCTCTTCGAGGTTCTGAATTGCTTCCAGCCGCTTTTCTGCGTTCTTCGTCAGGCCACCGGCGTCGGGCACCATCAGGTACGCATACGCCTGATGATGCGAGCGGCCGACCCGGCCCCGCAGTTGATGCAATTGCGCGAGGCCGAATTTATCGGCGCGGTGAATGATGATCGTGTTCGCCGTCGGCACGTCGATACCGGTCTCGATGATCGTCGTGCACAGCAGCAGGTTGAAACGCTGCTGATAAAAGTCACGCATCACACCTTCGAGCTGGCGCTCGGGCATCTGCCCGTGCGCGATTTCGATGCGCGCTTCAGGCAGCAGTTCGGCCAGCCGGGCGCGCCGGTTATCGATCGTGTCGACTTCGTTGTGCAGGAAGTAAACCTGCCCGCCGCGCTTCAGCTCGCGCAGCACCGCTTCGCGGATCAACGACGGGCTTTCCTTGCGCACGAACGTCTTGATCGCCAGCCGGCGCTGCGGCGCCGTCGCAATCACCGAAAACTCGCGAATGCCTTCGAGCGACATCGCCAGCGTGCGCGGGATGGGCGTTGCGGTCAGCGTCAGCACGTCGACTTCGGCACGCAGCGCTTTCAGCCGCTCCTTTTGCCGCACTCCGAAGCGGTGCTCCTCGTCGATGATCACAAGGCCGAGGCGCTCGAAGTTGATCGATTCGGTCAGCAGCCGATGGGTTCCGATGACGATGTCGATGGTGCCGGCGTTGATGCCGGCCACCGACTGTGCGACTTCCTTGCTCGAGCGAAAGCGCGAAAGCTCGGCGATCTGTACTGGCCAGTCGGCGAAGCGATCGCGAAACGTCTGCATGTGCTGCTCGGTCAGCAAGGTGGTCGGACACAACACGGCCACCTGTTTGCCGTCGACAACGGCGGCGAACGCCGCGCGTAACGCGACTTCGGTTTTGCCGAAGCCGACATCGCCGCACACCAGCCGGTCCATCGGAAAGCCCGCGCTCATGTCCTTCAGCACGGCTTCGATCGCCGCTTGCTGATCGGGGGTCTCGTCGAACGGAAAGCCCTCGGCAAACGCTTCGACATCGTGCTGCTTGAACTCGAACGCGTGGCCTTTGCGTGCCGACCTGACCGCGTACAGGTTCAGCAGCTCGGCCGCGGTATCGCGCACCTGCTTGGCCGCTTTGCGCCGTGCCCGGTCCCAGTCGCCGCTGCCAAGCTGGTGCAGCGGGGCAGCGTCAAGATCGGCGCCCGAGTAGCGGCCGATCAGGTGGAGCTGTGAAACCGGGACGTACAGCGTCGTTTCGTTCGCGTACTCCAGATGCAGAAACTCGGTCGGACCATCGCCCATGTCCATGCTCTGCAGACCGAGATAGCGGCCGATGCCGTGCTCGACGTGCACGACCGGATCACCGATCCTGAGCTCCGCCAGATCGCGGATCATCGCCTCGACGTTCGACGCGCGCTCGCGCTGCCGACCGCGCAACCGGCGCGGGCTCGCTGCATACAGCTCGGTTTCGGTGATGACCGCGATCCGAGGCGCGCGCAGCACGAAGCCTTCGTGCAATGGCGCGACGCCGAGTCCGACCGATGCGTCGGACGCCATGAAACCGTTGAAATCCGCGTTGTCGGCGAACGGCAGCCGATACTCCGTCAGCATTTGCGAAATCGTTTCGCGACGCCCCGCAGAATCGGCAACGATTAGCACGCGGCCCCGAGTTTGTGCCACAGAGTCGGCTACGAAGGCGTCGGCGAAGGCGTGCAGTCGGCTGATCGGATCCTCCGCGCGCCGCTCGACCGCGAGCGATGGAAGCGCTTCGAAACCCTCGTACGTGCCCGCATTTGCAACGTCAGCCAACGAGATGCGTCCGTACTCCTTCGCACGCGAGAAGAATCCTTCGGCGTCGAGGAACAGATCGGCGGGTGGCATGATCGGGCGAGTCACATCGCGCGATAGAAACCGGTAGCGCTCGTTCGTCTCGTTCCAGAAGCGAGTCATCGCGGCCTCGATCGGACCGTGTAGCGCCAGCACGCTGGCAGTCGGCAAGTAGTCGAATAGCGTTGCGGTTTCGTCGAAAAAAAGCGGCAGGTAGTACTCGATCCCAGCCGAAGCGATGCCGGTGCCGATGTCCTTGTAGACGCTCGAGCGGCTCGGGTCGCCTTCGATGCGCTCGCGCCAGCGCCGGCGAAACGCCTGTCGTGCCGCTTCATCGATCGGAAACTCCCGCCCCGGCAGCAGTCGCACTTCGGGTACCGGATACAACCCACGCTGAGTATCCGGATCAAACGCCCGGATCGTGTCGAGCTGATCGCCGAAAAGATCGAGCCGATACGGGAGCGCCGAGCCCATCGGAAACAGATCGATCAATCCGCCGCGAATCGCAAACTCGCCCGGCGCGACTACCTGCGAAACATGCTGATACCCGGCGAACACCAGTTGCGCGCGCAGCGGCTCGGCATGGATCGTCTGCCCCTGTTTGAAGAAAAACGTGTGGCCCGCGACATACTGCGCGGGCGACAGCCGATACAGCGCGCTCGTCGCAGAAACGACGAGTACGTCGATTTCGGATTGCGGCTGGCTTAGTCGATACAGTGTTTCGAGGCGCTCGGACACGAGGTCCTGATGCGGCGACAGGGTGTCGTACGGTAGCGTCTCCCAATCGGGCAGCGGACGCACCGCGAGTGATGGATCGAAGTAGCGGATCTCGTCGACCAGGCGCTGGGCATCCAGCGCATCGGCCGATATCGCAACGACCATCCGCTGCGCTCCGCGTGCCTGTGCGGCGAACTGGCTGAGCAGCCAGGCGTCTCCAGAGCCCGGCGGGCGGGCGAGGGCAAAACGGGTCCCCGCGGACGGCAGCGTCCACGAAGTCGTGCCCGCTGAAGTGGCCTCGGGCGTGAGTGTTGAGACTTCCTGGTTCACACAAAAAAAAGACGGCAGCTGCAAGCTGCCGAACTCGGTCGCTATTATACGAACCGGTTCATGAGTTGCTCTCGTGCCAAAACCACTTCGATACATCGCGTTGATTCCGGCTGCAGGCGTCGGCACCCGACTGGGCCAGGACCTTCCGAAGCAGTATTTGCGCCTGGGAGAGCGCACGATGCTCGGGCATTCGATTGCGGCGATGCTGAGCGATGCGCGCATCGATCGGGTCTTTGTGGTTGTCGCACCGAATGACGATAAATGGCAATCGATTCGGTCGGATGACGAGCGCGTTGAGTTTCTGGCGGTCGGCGGCGCATCGCGGCCCGAGAGCGTGCTGAACGGACTGATCGCAATCGCGGCGCGCACCTGTGATGACGATCGGGTCCTGGTGCACGACGCAGCGCGCCCATGCCTCGGCAAATCCGAGTTGATGCGGTTGATCGACGGGATCGGCGACGATGACCGCGGCGGATTGCTTGCGGTGCCTTTGACGGACACTTTAAAACGAGCTGAAGAGGGGCAGGTGGTCGAAACCTTGCGGCGCGATGGGCTGTGGTGCGCACAAACGCCGCAGATGTTTCGCTTTGCATCGCTGCGCGCCGCGCTGAGCGTGGGCTCGCTCGACGGCGTCACCGATGAAGCGAGCGCGATCGAGCGCAACGGGAATTTTCCGCGGTTGGTGCCGGGCTCGACAACCAACATCAAAGTGACGACCGAGCAAGATCTGATACTCGCTCGTGCGATTCTTGCTGAAGGCGATTTCACACGATGAAGATTCGCGTCGGCCAGGGTTTCGACGTGCACGCGCTGGTTCCGGGCCGTGCGCTCGTGCTCGGCGGCGTCGAAATCGCAAGCACGCGCGGGCTGCTCGGCCACTCGGATGCCGACGTTTTGTTGCACGCGATCGCCGACGCAATCCTCGGCGCTGCGGCAATGGGCAATATCGGGCAGCTGTTTCCCGATACCGACGCGTTCTATAAGGATGCCGACAGCCGCCTGCTGCTGCAACAAGCCGCGCAACGCGTGCGTGCCGCCGGTTGGCGTATCGAGAACATCGACGCCACCGTCGTCGCCGAGGAGCCGAAGATCGCGCCGCATGTTGCGGCAATGTGTCAAACGATTGCGGCGTCGTGCGAAATTCCGGCGAGCGCCGTCAGCGTCAAGGGCAAAACGAACGAGAAGCTCGGTTTTGCCGGGCGCGGCGAAGGAATCGCGGCGCTAGCGGTCGTGTTGCTGGTTGGCGATTAACAAGCCTAACTCCAGAGCAGGGTTCCGCGGTGACGCCCGCAACTACTGAGTCTTGGGAAAGCGACTTAGGGAACATCCGCACAACCGACCGTTTTTCGGCTGAGTGCAGATAGCAAATGCGAGTTCATCGCGATTTGATCGATTTTTGGGCCGATTTGAGCGGCAAATCGCGCCCTTCCTTTGCCACTTTCCTACTGCGGACGGACTGCTCCCAGCACGGAGTAGCGGACCAGAAAAATGTTGGCCAGCGCCGCCGTCACGAACAGCCGATTGCCGTTTTTGGCCAGCCCGCGATAGCGCACCTTGCGGAAGCCGAACACCCGCTTGATCACTCCGATCGAGTGCTCCACCCGCGCGCGGATGCGCGACTTCGTTCGATTCTTCGCCTGATCGCCTCGTCGATGAAGTGCTTCCACTTGCATTGCCGATTCGTGAAGTCCTTGGCCTTCGGCGCCCGGGCGCGGATCAGCTCGCCCTGGCTCTTGTAGGCTTGATCACCGTAGACCCGTGTCTCGTGACCGAGCAGCAGTTGATCCATCACCTTGCAGTCGGCCGTGTTGGCCGGCGTCACCACCACCGAGTGAATCACCTTGCTCTGGCTGTCGACGCCCACGTGCGCCTTCATGGCCAAAGTGCCACTCGTTGCCCTTCTTGGTCTGGTGCATCTCCGGGTCGCGCTCACCCTCGGCGTTCTTGGAGCTCGGCGCCGCGATGATGGTGGCGTCCACGATGGTGCCCTTGGACAGCCGC
>JACCSD010000340.1 GCA_013813185.1 Burkholderiaceae bacterium | reverse complement strand
CACATTATCCTGCGCCTGTCCGCATGTTCCCCGCCATGGCTGCAAACCCTCCACCAGCGCAGTTCAACTTCGCCAGACATTTACTGGAAGTAAATGCCGCACGTGCATCGAAGCTTGCGTATCGCGATGATGAACGCGACCTTACCTACGGCGCGCTCGATCAGCGTGTTCGCCGGTTTGCAGCCGCGCTCGGCGCACTCGATATCCGCCGTGAGGAGCGCGTATTACTTCTGATGCACGACACGATCGACTGGCCGGTCGCGTTCCTAGGTTGCTTGTATTCAGGCGTGATTCCAGTGGCGTTGAACACGCTGCTGACTGCCGACGACTACGCGTATGTTCTGGCGCACAGCCGCGCCCAGGCGGCGTTTGTTTCTAGTACCTTGGCTCCCGTGTTAAAGCAGGCGATGAACGGCGCTTCGCACGAGCTGAAGCACATCGTCGAGCCCGCCGAGTTTGCGGCGTTGCTGTCGCAGCAGCCGCCGGCGAAGGCTGCAGAACCGACATCTTGCGATGACATTGGCTTCTGGTTGTACTCATCCGGCTCGACCGGCAAGCCAAAGGGGACCGTACACACGCATGCCAATCTGTACTGGACCGCGGAGCTGTACGGCAAGCCGATCATGGGCGTGCGCGAAGATGACGTCGTGTTCTCCGCCGCGAAACTTTTTTTTGCGTACGGGCTGGGCAACGCGCTAACCTTTCCATTGTCGGCCGGCGCGAGCGCCGTGCTGATGGCCGAGCGACCCACGCCACAGGCTGTGTTCAAGCGTCTGACAGGTGGATCAAATGAGCCGCGCCCGACGATTTTCTGCGGCGTTCCAACGCTGTACGCCGCGATGCTCGCGTCCCCCGACCTGCCGGCGCGAAGCCAGGTCAGTTTGCGACTTGCGATCTCGGCCGGCGAAGCGCTGCCGAAGGACATCGCCGAGCGTTTCAGCGCGCACTTCGGTTGCGAAGTGCTCGACGGCATCGGCTCGACCGAGATGCTGCACATTTTTCTTTCGAACCGCGCAGGACAGGTGCGCTACGGCACGACCGGCAAACCGGTTCCGGGCTATGAGATCGAGCTGCGCGACGAGCATGGCAATCTTGCCGGCGACGATGCGATCGGCGATCTATACGTCAAGGGGCCGAGCGCGGCGCTGATGTATTGGGCGAGCCGCGAGAAATCGTGCGCGACGTTTGTCGGCGCGTGGACCAAGAGCGGCGACAAGTACGTGCGCAGCCGTGACGGTTACTTCACCTATGCGGGCCGCGGGGACGACATGTTGCGGGTCAGCGGGCAGTACGTTTCGCCTTTCGAGGTCGAGGCCGCACTGATGGAGCACCCCGCTGTGCTGGAAGCGGCGGTGATCGGCAAGGCCGATGCCGACGGGCTGACGAAGACCAAGGCATTCGTCGTGTTGAAAGACGCGCGCACTGCTTCGGCTGCGTTCGAAGACGAATTGAAAGCGTTCGTCAAAGGCAAACTGGCGCTGCACAAGTACCCGCGGTTTCTCGAGTTCGTCGCCGAGCTGCCGAAGACGGCGACCGGGAAGATTCAGCGTTTCAGGTTGCGCGAAAAGGAAGCAGCGGTTGGATGATCGGGTGACGGCAAGCCTTACGCGCATTGCTGTCGGCGCGCGCGAATATTCGTTGGAGTACGAATGGATCTCGCACGAGCGCTCAGCGATCGCGCCGGAGGGAACCGCGTCGCCGTTGCCGCCTTTGCTTGTCTTCCTGCACGAAGGCCTCGGCTCGGTCGCGATGTGGCGCGACTGGCCGCGGCAGCTGTGTGAGGCCAGCGGCTTTCGCGGGCTCATCTATTCGCGGCCGGGTTACGGCCGCTCGACACCGCGCCCCCACGCAGAAAAATGGCCGGTCGATTTCATGCACACGCAGGCGCGCGACGTCTTGCCCGCATTACTGCAAGCGCTCGGCGTCGATACCGCAGGTGATCCGCCCTGGCTCGTCGGTCACAGCGACGGGGCGTCGATCGCCCTGATTCACGCGGCCGCGTTTCCCTCGCACGTGGCCGGCGTCATCGCGTTGGCGCCGCACGTATTCGTCGAAGATTTGTCGATCGAAAGCATCGAGCGCACACGCGAAACCTACCTCGCAACTACCGATACGCAGCAGGCGCCCCTCAGAGTTAAGCTAGCGCGCTATCACGACGAACCGGATTCGGCTTTCTGGGGATGGAACGACATCTGGCTCGACCCTGCGTTTCGCAGCTGGAATATCGAAGCCATGTTGCCGGCGATCACGAAGCCAGTTCTGGTAGTGCAAGGCGAGGATGACGAATACGGGACGATGGCGCAGGTAGACAGCATCGCGAAACGTGTGCCGCAAGCGGAGGTGCTGAAGCTTCCTGCGTGCGGACATTCACCACAGCGCGATCAGGCGCAGCAAGTAATCAAGGCGATCGTCGAATTCATTGCAAGACATTCACAACAGAGGACATACGAATGAACAGGAGACAGACACTTACGCTAGCCGGCGTTGTATGCGCTGCGGTGGCGGCTTGGCCAGCGGCCGCGCAACAACAGCAACAGAAACTTAAAGTCGGTTTGATGCTCCCGTTCACCGGCACGTTCGCGGCGCTCGGCAACGCGATCGAAAACGGATTCAAGCTGTACGTGCAGGAAAGCGGGGGCAAACTCGGCGGCCGCGAGATCGAATACTTCCGCGTAGACGATGAGTCCGATCCCGCCAAGGCCACCGACAACGTCGGCAAGCTGATCAATCGCGACAAGGTCGATGTGGTCGTCGGCACGGTGCACTCGGGCGTCGTGATGGCGATGGCCAAGGCCGCGCGCGACACGAATACGCTGCTGATCATTCCGAACGCGGGCGCAAATGCCGTTACCGGCCCGATGTGCGCACCGAATAT
>JACCSD010000317.1 GCA_013813185.1 Burkholderiaceae bacterium | reverse complement strand
TCGGTCGCAGTCATCCACAGCGGCGCCGTCCAGCGCTGCCGATCGCCGCCCGCAGTCAGCCAGTGCGCGAGGCCAAAGTGATCCGGGTGAAAGTGCGTGCAGACGACACGCAACAGCGGTTTGCCTTCAAAAGCGCCGTCGAACAGCTGCTCCCACGCGAGCTTGGTGGCCTTGCTCGTAATGCCGCAATCGATCAGCGTGTAACCGCTGCGCCCGTCGAGCTCGTCGTCGAGAACCCACAGGTTGATGTGGTCGAGCGCGAACGGCAGCGGCATGCGCACCCAATGCACGCCGGGGCGCAGTGTCTGCCAGGTGCCAAGGGCAGGAACGTCGCCCCACGGATACTGAAGTTCATGTTCGTTTGGGTTCACTTTGTTTTCTCATGGGCCTGTGGCAAGCAGCGCCAGCAGGCCTTCGCCATAACTCGCCAGCTTCTTTTCACCGATTCCGGAAATCGTGCGCAATTCGCCCAGTGACTTGGGCTGCACCTGCGCAATGGCTCGCAACGTGCCGTCGTGAAACACGACGAACGCCGGCACGCCGTGTTCCCGGGCGACTTGCGCGCGCCAGACACGGAGTTGTTCGAACAGCGGATCATCGGTTGCGGAAGTTCTCGCACGCTGCTTCGCCGAGCGCCGGCGCGGCTGCGTAATTTGGTGCCTGAGCTCGATCGTGCGCTCGCCGCGCAACACCGCCCGGCTGGCGTCGGTCAAGCGCAGCACATTGAAGGTCGCATGGTCGACCTCGACGATATGTTGCGCCACCAGATGCCGCAGTAATAGACGCCACTCCGCCTCCGACAACTCGGTGCCAATGCCGAACGTCGACAGCCGCTCGTGGCCGAACTTGGCGACCTTCTCCGTTTGCTTGCCGCGCAGGACGTCGATTATGTGAGTCGCCGCGAAACCGAAGCCGCTGTCGCGCTGGCACCGGTAGATGCACGACAACAACTTGCGCGCCGCTTCGGTCGCGTCGACTCTTTGCGGCGGGGCCCGGCAGTTGTCGCAATTACCGCAAGGCGCGCTTGCCTCGCCGAAATAGGACAGCAACCGCACTCTTCTGCAATCTGCCGCCTCCGCCAGACCCAGCATCGCGTCGAGCTTGGTGCCCGATAGTCGTTTGTACAGCGCGTCGGCTTCCGACATCTCGATCAGGCGCCTTTGCTGGACGACGTCTGCCAGGCCGTACGTCATCCACGCGTCGGCCGGCTGGTCGTCACGGCCGGCGCGTCCCGTTTCCTGGAAATAGCCTTCGATGCTCTTGGGCATGTCCAGGTGCGCAACGAAACGCACGTCGGGTTTATCGATCCCCATGCCGAACGCAATCGTCGCCACCATCACGCGCCCGTCTTCCTGCAGAAACGCGCTCTGGTTGGCCGAGCGTGAAGCCGCATCCATTCCGGCGTGGTACGGCAAGGCCGGAACTCCGCTATCGCATAGGAGTGCCGCCACTTCATCGACCGTACTGCGCGCCAGGCAGTAGACGATGCCGGCGTCCGCCGCGTGCTCCTCGCGGATAAACCGCAGCAGCTGCTCGCGCGGTTCGCGCTTTTCGATGATGCGATAGCGGATGTTGGGGCGGTCGAAGCTCGCCACGAAAACGCGCGGATTCATCAGCAGACGCTCCGCGATTTCTTCGCGCGTCGGAACATCGGCGGTCGCGGTCAACGCGAGGCGCGGTACGGTATCGAAGCGATCGCGCAGGATCGCGAGCTGCCCATATTCGGGCCGAAAGTCGTGACCCCACTGCGACACGCAATGCGCTTCGTCGATCGCGAACAGCGCGAGTCCCACGCCCTGTGCGACGTCACCGAGCAACCGCTGGCAGCGCTCGCCGGTCAGGCGCTCGGGCGCGATGTAGACAAGATCGAGTTCGCCGCCCCGCATCTGCCGCTCGACTGCCGCGGCTTGCGCGGACGACAGACTCGAATTCAGAAACGCCGCACGCACCCCCGCTTCGGTCAGCGCCATCACCTGATCCTGCATCAGCGCGATCAGCGGCGATACCACGACACCGACACCTTTCCGCAGCATCGCGGGAATCTGATACGTCAGCGACTTTCCGCCTCCAGTTGGCATCAGCACCAGCGCATCCCCACCCTGGCTGACGTGCTCGATCACCTCCGCCTGAAAACCACGGAAGGTGTCGTAGCCGAACGTGTCTTTAAGGACGGACTGGGCGGTGCGAGTGACCATCGGGCAAGCGTAGCGCGGAGCGCTGCGAGGGTAGCGTGAGGCGCTACCATCGCCGTTTTACTGACCGGTCGACCGATGAACACGACTAACGCTAGTGAAGCGATTCCGTCATCGCAGGCCTTCACCCTGGTCGGCATCACGTACGGCTTGTATAGCCTCGGCCTGTTCATGCTGTGGCCGGCGGTGATCGGGGCCGCGATCGCCTACGTGAAGCGCCAGGATGTGCCCGAGTTGCTGGCCTCGCATTACCGCTGGCTGATCGGCACGTTCTGGTGGTGGCTGGTTGCGTGGGTGGTGATCATTGGCGCGATGCTGGCCGTCCTGATTCCAAACGCGATAGAGATCGAGGGCGCCGTTCAATCAGGCGAGTACTTCAACATTCCCTGGGAGCTGATCGGCGCCGCCGTGCTGGGAGGTATAGGACTATCGATCGTCTGGCTGTGGGTGATCTATCGGTTGATTCGCGGCGCGATTCGCATGTCCGATGGACGGGCCGCGCCCGGCCGCGCCGCGCCCTGAGGTTTCAATGCAGCTGCCCGGACTCGACTTTCATCTAGGCGAAGACGTCGACGCATTGCGCGAAGCTGTTCACGATTTTGCACAGGCAGAGATCGCGCCGCGCGCCACCGAGATCGATCGG
This sequence comes from Burkholderiaceae bacterium, assembly GCA_013813185.1. Lineage (GTDB taxonomy): Bacteria > Pseudomonadota > Gammaproteobacteria > Burkholderiales > Burkholderiaceae_F > JACCZX01. The sequence continues at coordinate 1,186 of JACCSD010000317.1, read as the reverse complement.
ACCGACCAGTTTCCGATGGACTTGTGGCGCAAGATGGGCGAGCTCGGCGTTCTGGGAATAACGGTCGAGGAAGAATACGGCGGGTCGCAGCTAGGATATCTCGCGCACATCGTCGCGATGGAAGAGATCTCGCGTGCGAGCGCGTCGGTCGGATTGTCTTACGGCGCGCATTCGAACCTGTGCGTCAACCAGATTCGGCGCAACGGCAACGCGCAGCAAAGAAAAAAATACCTTCCAAGGCTCGTCAGCGGCGAGCACGTTGGTGCACTCGCGATGAGCGAGCCGAACGCGGGGTCCGATGTCGTCAGCATGCGTCTGCGCGCCGACGCGAAGGGCGATCACTTCGTCCTGAACGGTACCAAGATGTGGATCACCAACGGTCCGGATTGCGACGTGCTGGTGGTCTACGGCAAGACCGATCCGCAGATGGGCGCGCGCGGCATGACGACCTTCATCGTCGAAAAAAGCATGAAGGGATTTTCGGTGGCGCAGAAACTCGACAAGCTCGGCATGCGCGGCTCGCACACCGGTGAGCTGGTGTTCGACAACGTCGAGGTACCTGTCGAAAACGTTCTCGGCGAAGAAGGCGGCGGCGCCAGAGTGCTGATGTCGGGCCTCGACTTCGAGCGCGCCGTGCTTTCCGGCGGACCTCTCGGCATCATGAGTGCGTGCATGGACGCCGTCCTGCCGTACGTGCACGAGCGCAAGCAATTCGGGCAGTCGATCGGCGAGTTTCAACTGATGCAGGGCAAGCTCGCCGACATGTACACGACGATGATGGCGTGCCGTGCGTACGTCTACGAAGTCGGCCGCGCGTGCGATCGCGCAACGACCGAGACGATGCGCGCACTGCGCAAGGACGCCGCCGGCGCCATCCTGTACTCGGCCGAGAAGGCGACGTGGATGGCGGGCGAAGCGATCCAGGCGCTCGGCGGCAATGGCTACGTCAACGACTACCCGACCGGCCGTCTGTGGCGCGATGCGAAGCTCTATGAGATTGGCGCAGGAACCAGTGAGATTCGAAGAATGCTGATTGGCCGTGAATTATTTGCGGAGACGATGTAGTTGCAAGCGGCTGTAACTTCGGTAGGAATGGACGACAAACCATCCCTCGACAACACCGTCGACCGAGCTCGCGTCGCTGATTTTTGGTCGACCTATTGCCGGGCGTCGAAGCTTTCCGAGA
>JACCSD010000308.1 GCA_013813185.1 Burkholderiaceae bacterium | reverse complement strand
GACCGCGTTAACCTTAAGAACGCCAAGGGCAAACAACACAGGTATGCCCGCGACAACGGGGAGCGCGAAGCCGGCAATGAAGGCCGTCGCACGCACGATCCGGCCTCGAGTCGATGTTCCAAGCGGCACGATCAGGGCAATGACGGGAAATACCAGCAGCGCCAGCACCGTCGTTCCCTTCATTGCCACTGCACCAACGGCAATGACGCCGGCAAGCGCATGGATCCACGTCTTTCGTCTAAATAAGAGCAGCAGAAACGCGAGCAGCGTCGCCAGCACCGCTGGCATCTCGGGCAGTGCCATCCTGCTCGCCCAAAATACATTCGTTTCGAGACCGAGAATCACAACGCCAAACGCGAGCGCTAACGGAGTGATATGGCGCCGGAGTGCAAAGAAGACAGTTAGCACGACTAGGATGCCGGCGACCGCGCCGAACAGCCGCGCTGACCAGAAGTCGACCCCGAGCGCAAGGAAAATGATGTAGTTGACCGCCTGGTAGCCAGGGCTGATGAACAGGTGTAGCCGCGAGAACCAGTTAACATCCGCGTCTCCGAATAGCGCGAGGTTGCGCGCGGTTTCGCTCCAGCGCCCTTCGTCGACGACATATCCAATCCAAGTCGGAAACGACGGATCCGAATCCAAATGGAGAAGTCGTCCGGCACACGCAATCACAATGAGCAAGCCGACGCAGACGCCGGCGACGCTACGGAGGCTCACTCAGATCCAGGATTCGGACTTTTATCGGCACGGCGCGCGGGATTCTAGTGGTGGCACCTGTCGCCGTTCGTCGGATAACGAAGTCAAGCTGAAAAAATGAGTTCGCGGAAGTCGCAGCCGGCGAGACGCCGCTTGCGCCGACTGCTATTCTCAAAATCAAAAAAAGGCAGGGGTTTTTTCTCGATGAAGCGCATTCTGATTACCGGCGGAGCCGGCTTTATCGGGAGTCATCTGTGCGAGGCGCTGCTGAGCGCCGGTCACGAAGTTCTTTGTGTCGACAACTTCTTCACGGGATCGCGCGGGAATGTTGCCCATTTATTGAGCCACCCGTACTTCGAAATTCTTCGCCACGATGTGTGCTTCCCGCTCTATGTCGAGGTCGACGAGATATTTAATCTCGCTTGCCCCGCGAGCCCGGTCCATTATCAGCACGACCCGGTGCAGACCGTGAAAACCAGCGTGCACGGCGCGATCAACATGCTTGGTCTCGCGAAGCGCCTGAAAGTGCGGATCTTCCAGGCTTCCACCAGCGAGGTCTACGGCAATCCGGCGGTGCATCCGCAACCCGAAAGTTACTGGGGCCACGTGAATCCGATCGGGCTGCGCTCGTGCTACGACGAGGGCAAACGCTGCGCGGAAACGCTTTTCTTCGATTACCATCGTCAGCACCACCTCGACATCCGCGTGGCGCGCATCTTCAATACGTATGGGGCAAGGATGCATCCGAACGACGGCCGAGTAGTGTCAAACTTCGTGGTTCAGGCGCTGCGTCATGAGCCGATCACGGTGTTTGGAGAGGGCACGCAGACGCGTTCATTCTGCTTTGTCGATGACATGGTCGCCGCAATCACTGCTTTCATGCACAGCAGCGACGACTTTCCGGGCCCGCTCAACCTTGGCAATCCGAATGAGGTCAGCATGCGCGAGCTCGCCGAGACGATCATTCGGTTGACCAATTCCAAGTCTCACATCGAGTTCAGGCCCTTGCCGAGCGATGACCCCGAGCGCCGGCGCCCGGATGTCACCTTGGCGCGCGAGAAATTGGGGTGGCAACCGACGACCCAGCTCGAAGACGGTTTACGCAAGACGATTGACTACTTCGGCCAGCGCTTGGCGCAGATGGGGAGTGTCGCGTGAAAGCGTCCGACTCGGCTGCCACTTTGCTAATCACCGGAATCCGAACGGAACAATCGACCATGGCGTACGCCCGTCCCAAGCCCGATCGTGGCGACCTGATCGCGCGTGCCGCATTTGCCCGTCTGGATGTGGTTGCGCTCGCGGTGGCGATGGGATCGGTCTTCGCGCTGGGCCTGTGGTTCGCCACGGCGATGCTGCTGATGAAGGACACGCCGCCGGGTGTGACGGTCGGCCCGCATCTAGCACTGCTTGCGAACTACTTTCCTGGTTACAGCGTGTCGTGGATCGGCAGCCTGCTTGGTGCTTGCTACGGGTTTCTGATCGGCTGCGGCTTCGGCGCAATTGTCGCTGCCGTATGCAACGTCGCGCATCACATTTACTTCGTAATCGCAATCACGCGCCGCGATTTCGCCGGAGACCTGTAATGCAGGGCGCGATGCTCAATGACGCGGAGTTGAACCTGCTGAAAGCGGCGGTCCGCATGAACATGATTGTGATGGGAATTGCGTTCGGGCTGCTCGGCGGCAGCGTCTTGTGGCTGAGTACTGTCATTCTGTTATTGCGCGGTGGATATGACGTGGGCTTGCATCTATCGCTGCTCTCGGTTTTTCTGCCTGGTTATAGCGTTACGTGGGGCGGCGCCTGGATCGGCTTGGCGTGGGGTTTCTTCTTCGGTGGCGTGTCGGGAGCCATCCTGTACTGGAGCTATGCGAGCACGTTGCGCGAGCGGCTGGCGGGCCGGTTGCTCGATGTGCGCGATGGCACGAACGAGCTCACGCCACCGACCTTCTTGATGTCGGGCAATGCGCTTGGCATCGCGCTGGGTGCGTTATTGGCGCTGCAACTATTACTCAGCACAAACTGGCTAGTGGTGCGCGGCACCGCGGCGAACAGCCCCAACGCCGCACTTCTTGGTCAATACCTCCCTGGCTACACAGTTTCTTTTGCAGGAAGTCTGATCGGCGCCGCTGAGCTCTTTGCGGTCGCGTTTGTCCTTTCGCACGTTCTCGCTGCGATCTACAACTTCGTTGCTCGGGAGAGGACGCGATGAACAACGAAGCAAAAACATCACAAAACGATTCGAAGCACGTCGTCATCTTGGGCGCCGGCCCGGCGGGACTTGCGTGCGCGCACGAGTTGGCCGCGAACGATGCCAGAGTCACCGTCCTGGAACGCAACGGATACGTCGGAGGCCTATGTCGCACCGTTCATGACGCAGGCTACAAGTTCGATCTTGGCGGCCATCGGTGGTTCACCAAGAACGAGGACCTAAACAACTGGTTCCGCCGTTTGATGGAAGGCCACCTCGTGATGGTGCAGCGGATCAGCCGCATTTACTACGGCGGCAAGTACTACATGTACCCGGTTGCGCTCGGCGACGTGATCAAGAACGCGGGCATCGTCACCATCGTTAAGGCCGGCTTCGCGTTCATATGGGCGGCAGTGCGCTACTCCGTGTTTAACCGGCCGATCAAGAACATGCAGGACGCGTACACCGCGCAGTTCGGTGCGACCCTATACGAAATGTTTTTCCGTCACTACACGGAAAAGGTGTGGGGCAAACCCTGCGAGGAGTTATCCGCCGACTGGGTTTCGCAGCGAAGCAAGGGGCTGTCGATCTGGAGCGTGGCGCGCGAGTCGCTGTCGAATCGCAAAACCGAAGTCAAGAGCCTGATCGAGGAGTTCATGTATCCGCGCGACGGGTACGTGCGGATTCCGGAACGGATGGCGGAAGACGTCGTGCGTGCCGGCCAGCGTGTCTTGCTGGGCGCGGCAGTTAAAGGCATCGTCGTGCACGGCCCAAAGGACATCGATGTCGTCTACGCGACCTCCGAGGGTGAGCACACTATTCGAGCCACCGACGTCGTTTCTACGATTCCGCTGAGCCTGCTGGCGCAAATGATCACTCCGAAAGCCAGTGACGCCGTCGTCGCCGCGGCCCGCAGCCTCTCATTCCGCGACCTGATCACCGTAAATCTGCGCCTGCGCCGCAAGCAGGTATCGAAGGACACATGGCTTTACGTGCAGGACGCGAGAGTCCTGTTTGGCCGGTTGCACGAGCCGAAGAACTGGAGCAAGGCGATGGTGCCGGACGATGACCACACCTCGCTCGTTCTCGAGTGCTTCTGTACGCTCGGGGACACGATCTGGTCACTGTCCGACGATGACGTGGCGCGCCGATGCGTCGCAGACCTGACCGAGAAACTCGGCTTCATCAAGCCCGACGAAGTCGAAGGGTGGAGCGTGGTTCGCACGCGGTTCGCGTACCCCGTCTACGACCTCGAGTATGCCGACAAGCTCGCCCAAATCAACGAATTCCTCCGTCGGTTCGAGGGTCTGCATATTGTCGGGCGCGGCGGCACGTTCCGGTACAACAACGCCGATCACTCGATCGAAATGGGACTGCTGCTCGGACGCAAGATTCTTGGCTTCGACGTCGATCATATGGGCGTCAACACGGAACCCGAGTACCAGGAGATCAAGAGGGCTGACAAGATCGAGCGCGATCACTACCAACTCGGCGCCCATTTGCGGCCGCGCGTGACACAGCAGGTCGACTGAGAGATTCGCCGTGGCCCGCGCCGTCATTACCTTTCACAGCATCGACGATTCTGGATCGGTGTTGTCGTTTCCAACGCGCGCGTTCACGCAACTGATCGAGCGCTTTGCGGTGTCTGGGACACCGGTCGTTACTTTCGAAGAACTCCTTCGGCGGGACGACGGTGTCACGATCACCTTCGACGATGGCATGCGCAGCGTATACGACCAGGCGCTGCCAGTGCTGCGCGCGCATGGTTTCCCGGCGCATATTTTCCTGACGACGAGCCGGGTCGGTCAGGACATCGGTTGGTCGACGCAAACGCAGCGCTTCGACATGCTGAACTGGAATCAGGTCGGGCAGTGCGCGCAGTCCGGTCTGCACGTCGAATGTCATACGGTGACTCATGCGGATCTGCGCAACTTGCCTCCGCAACTCATCGTGGAAGAGTGCACCGCCGCCGATGACGCGATCGAAAGACACACTGGTCGGCGGCCAAAGTTGATGGCATTCCCGTTTGGTCGCTTCAGTCAACCTGTGCTCGACACGGTAGGCTCGCGTTATACGGCGTGCTTTACGACGGAACTCGGATACCTTCGGGGCACTGACGATCTGAGACGCGTGCCGCGCCTCGATTCCTATTATCTGCAGGCTCCTTTTTGGAATGAGCGCTTGTTTTCGTTGCGAACCCGCAGCTACGTCGCGCTGAGAGCTGCGTTGCGCGCTGCTCGCGGACGTGCTTGATTGACTTGTCGCCAGTAACCGTGATGAGTCCCGAGCTGACCGTTATCGTCACCGTCGTTGAAGGGGGCGCCGCACTCGTCAGGTGTCTTGATGCGTTGTCGATACAGATCGATCCTCCAGCGATGGAGGTCATCGTTCCCTATGACGACACGATCGCTGCGGTGAATGGACTGCAACCGCGTTTTCCGGGAGTCCGTTTCCTGGCCCTTGGTTGCATCACCGTTCCGGATACAAAGGCGGATGCTTTCGCGCAGCATGTGCGGTACGACTGCCGACGCGCGGGCGGTCTGCGTGCCGCGCGTGGCCGCCTCGTTGGCATGCTGGAGGATCGTGGATGGCCGCGAGCGGATTGGGCAAGGACGATGGTCCTTCTGCACGACAGCCTGCCGCATGCAGCAGTCGGCGGCGCTATCGAAAGCGGCGCTGAAGGAATCGTACGGAAGGCGGTTTTTTTCTGTGATTTCGGTCGCTATGAACAACCCGTTCCAAATAGCGATGCCGAGTATCTGAGCGATATCAATATCTGTTACAAGCGCACTGCACTCGAAGGGGTTCGGTCACTTTGGGAGCAGCGTTATCAGGAGGCAACTGTCAATTGGGCACTACGGCGCCAAGGCTTGCACTTGTCCGCGCAGCCGCGCGTGGTGCAACAGCGCGAGGCGCTGAGCCTGCGGCAGGCGCTCACAGAGCGCGTTCAGTGGGGACGTACGTTCGGTCAGGTACGCGGCCGCACCACATCGCGCTCCAGCTGCATTCTGCGGGTCGCCGCCGCTCCGTTGCTGCCCCCGCTGCTGCTGTTGCGGCACATTCGAAAGCAGCTGAGCCTTGGGCGCCGGCCATGGAGCTTTGTCAGCGTGATGCCGGCGACCATCGTTCTGCTTCTGTTCTGGACGATCGGGGAAGCCATCGGTGAGCTTGAGGCCGCCTGCGCAATCACGCCTCGATCGAACAATCCCGGAGTGAGTTTGTCATGAAAGCACTTGCAGAACGCCTCGCGAAGCACGCGCACATCAACTGGCTCAATATGTCCGTGCCGGATGTACCGAGCCCGCCGTTCCTGATCCTGTTCATCAACTCGCTCTGCAACATGAAGTGCGAGCACTGTTTTTACTGGCAGCAGCTCAATCAGCGTGACGATCTGAGCTTCGAGGAGATCGTCAAGTTATCCGAGGAGCTTGGGCCGATTCAGAACCTCAATTTGTCGGGCGGTGAGCCATTCTTGCGTAAGGAGTTCGCAGCGGTGTGTCGCCAATTCATCCGGCACAACGGCGTCAAGGAAATCTACGTGCCGACCAACGCGTATTACCCGGATCGAACGGTCAAGGCGATTCGCGACGTGCTGCAGGAGCCGGGGCTCAAGCTGTTCGGGGTTGAGCTTTCGCTCGACGGTATGCCGGCATTTCACGACGAGTTTCGCAAAACGAAGAACTCGTTCCGCAAGGCAATGCAAACCTACGACGCGCTGGTCGAGCTGCAAAAAGAAGACGCGCGCCTGCAGATCCACGCCATCTCGACGGCGACCGAAT
>JACCSD010000297.1 GCA_013813185.1 Burkholderiaceae bacterium | reverse complement strand
GTGATCGCGCGACCGGACATGGGCGCACACCGTGGCGCCCGGAACCTCGGCCGAGTTGATCAGCCGCACCAGCGCAACGAAATTGCGCCAGGCCCTTGTGTGAGGCTCAAGCAGGGTGGTCTTGCGCGGGCGGCTCACGCGACCACGGACGATGAGCCGGCTATCGTTGGCATAGCCGGTGAAAGGCACTACCACCAAACTACCGGAGCGCGGCGACGACACTTGCTGTTAGTTTATCCAGGAACAGGGCGGCGCCTTGAGATTACCCAAGCTGATGTCGCGATCCACGCGACTACATCGCCCCCGTGTCGGATTGCGCTGGCCGTCGCGCCGCAATTCACCTTGCGGCTATTACTAGCCGCATATGCCGCTGCGCTTCGCCGTCAATTCGTCGAGACTGATGAATCCATCCTTGTTGGCATCAATCTTCGCAAATTGCTTCGCTAGCTCCGGATAAGCCGCCGCTTCCTCGCGCGATAACCGGCCATCGCTATTCGTGTCGAGTTTTTCAAATCTCTGTTCAGGTGCAGCGGCGGTGGCAACTGCTGCCATGGTGGCGAGGCAAACAGCGACTACAAAAGTGACTCTGTGCATTCGAGGCTCTCCCTGGCTGTCTGTTGATCGAGGTGCCAGGTGAGTGTGGCCACCCGGCAGCCCTCGGACCAGCCGATTGCGACAGGCGACATACGGGCGCGGTCGAGCTGCGAATAGCGTGGACAGATGGGGCGTAGCTAGGTCAAAGCTATGGCTGAGGGAACATCAGGCACGACGTTGCCTATCGCTCGGCCTCTATCAACCAGCCGATGCGCTTGGGTCTAGGTCCTCAAAGATCGCAGCGTCCTACTTTCCCGAATAATCGATGAACCCATCCCTGTTTGGCATCTTCACCTGCGGCAGCGTTTGCGCGTTCATCACCGCGTCCTGGGCAATGATGCCGTTCAGTTGCAGCACGTAGGCGCTCACGGCATAGACCTCGCTGTCGGTGAGTGACTTCGGCGCATTCGTGGGCATCGCGCGGCGCACGTAGTCGAACAGCGTTGTTGCGTATGGCCAATAACTGCCGACCGTGCGTACCGGATTGTCGGATACAAGCGTGCCCTGTCCACCGACCAACGCGTCGGCAGGTTTACCCGCGCCGTTCGCGCCGTGGCAGGCTTCGCACTTCGCTGCGTACACCGCCGCCCCCTGCTTGACCGAGCCGCTGCCGGGCGGCAGCCCAGCACCACTGGGTGGAATGCTGATGTCCCATGCTTTGATTTCGTCGGCCGTAACGACGCGGCCGAGGTTCAGTCCCTGCGGCAGCGGTTGCGGTCCCATCAACGGGGTGGTGCACCCTGCGAGCAGTGCTGCAGCCGCAAGGCCAATCATCGTGCGCTTATGCGTAAGCATTTTTCACGCTCCCGTTGGCGTTGACCGCCCAAGTCTGAATCATCGTGTTGTGGTAGCGATTCGCGGACGAATACTGCGCGTTCCATGCGCTGCGCGACTCCTGCACGTTGCCTTTCTCGTCGGTGGCACGGCTCTGCAGCATTGCCGGCGCGCCATTCCAGTTCCAGGGTAGGTGGAAGCGAGTCAACGACTTCGATAACACCGGCGCTTGCAGCGTCGCGTCTCGCCACGTTGCACCGCCATCGGCAGACACCTCGACCTTGGTGACGCGGCCCGCGCCCGACCATGCCAGGCCGGAGAGCTGGTGCAGCCCCGGCCCTGGCATCGTCATGCCGCCCGAAGGTTGTGTAATTACCGACTTCACTCCGACTTCGAAGGTGAACTGGCGCGCTCTGCCGTCCCGCATTAAGTCGGTGTATCTCGACGTTTCGTCTCTCGTGTGCGTGGGCCCGTCGGTGAGCTTGAGCCGGTGCAGCCATTTCACACTCATGTTGCCTTCCCACCCCGGCAACACCAGGCGCATCGGATAACCCTGTTCTGGCCGGAGGCGTTCTCCGTTCTGGTACAGCGCGATCAACGTGTCGTCGAGCGCTTTGCTAAGTGGAATGCTGCGGCTCATACCGGCGGCGTCCGCGCCTTCAGCAAGGAGCCACTTCGCGCCGGCGTCGACGCCGGCTTCGTTCAGCAGCACCGCGAGCGGCAGCCCAGTCCACTCGCTGCACGAAAGCAAACCGTGAATTGCGCCGCACGGAACGTCCTGCGCTTGCGGCAATGTGTTGCGAAAACTGTTACCGGAACATTCTATGAAGTAAGTCCGGCTCACCATTGGATAGCGCAGCAGCGCAGCGACATCGAACGCAAGCGGCTTTTTAACCAGCCCGTGAATCAGAAGCTTGTGCCGGGCGGGATCGATTTCCGGCACTCCGCCGTGGTGGCGCTCGAAGTGCAATCCGTTCGGGGTGATGGTGCCGGTGAGAGACTGCAGGGGCGTGAAAGAAACGCCGGCGCCTGGAGCCAGCTTTCCAAAAGGCTGCCCCACCAAACGCTTGACCGGCTCCTCGAATTTCGAGGGCTGGCCGTAAGTACGCATTGGCGCGCCTTCAGTGGTCATCCAGGAGGGCAACTGCGCGCCAATCGATTCGGCTGTCCGAGTTTGCGCCGCTGCAGCGCTGGCCACGCCGCCCGCGGCGAGTGCGCCGGCTACTTGAACGCCGCGAGTAAGAAAGACACGGCGACGGGTCGGGTTGAGACTGTCAATCTGCGGATCCGAAGCGGTAGGACGATGATTGGCGATAGCGGATTCTCTTTTCATGTGTCTCTAGGAATGAAGTTGAAAGAAATCAGCGGCATGGGTCGCGTCTTCTAGGGACGATCTCACCCCGGAACGGCCAACCATTTAGAAGGGCCGGCTGGCGAATCGGCGTAATGTGCTTGGAGCGTTGGTTGCTACGGGCAAGGCTAGGCATTGACCATTTGTCATAGATGAAGCGATGGCCAAGGTAGCGGGTTCGAGAGCGCAGGTACTGATGAAACCCGCAAATTGAAATGAAAGAACTCACATTTCGCGACTTGGATAAGCGTGCCTAGCGATTAGTCGTCGACAGCAGACGCATCAGCGATGCTCATAACCCCATCGGCGTGGAACGAGGCTGCCAACCGGTTGAATCTGTCCGGCTTTGTGCTTGACCTCAACAGAGGCGAACTGCTCACCCACCAAGATCAGCTAGCGGGGTTGCGCAAGCAGGCATTGGACGTGTTGCTCGTGCTGGGTGCGCGCGCCGGCCAGGTCGTCACCAAAGATGAGTTGATGAGCCGCGTCTGGCCTGATGTGGTGGTCGGCGAGGGCTCGCTCGTGCAGGCAATCGCGGATATCCGGCGCGTGCTCGGGGATACTGGACACCGCGTGATTCGCAACGTCGCACGGCGCGGGTACATGCTGGTACCCGAGGATCCCGTGGTGCCGCCGGCAGCGGCTGCCGACGCCATACCTGCGCAACCCCTCGCTTCCGAGAATGCGGCTCCAGTTGCACAGCGGACTCGCCACAGGTGGCTTGTACCGGCAGCGATCCTCTCCACCGTCGGCATCGTCGGCGCATCGGTCATGTTCAGCCGCTCCGACCTACGGGTGGAGAACACACCAGCGGCGTTGAAAACTCCGCTCGCGCGAGACATCCCGCTCGCTTCGCTGGTGATGTTGCCATTCGCCGTCGAGGGCGCATCCGGCGATGGCGCGTGGTCAGCCGACGCGTTGCTGATTGACCTCACCAATGAGGTCGCACGAATCCCGGGGATTCGGGTGGTGGCGAACGCTACGGCGTCCACTTACAAAGGCATGGCGGTCGACCCGCGCCAGCTTGCGCGCGAATTACGCGTTCGCTACGTGGTGCGCGGCAGCCTGCGCCATCAGAGTGACGTGATTCTTCTCAGCCTCGAGATGATCGACGGCGAAACCGGTTTGCAGCGCTGGGGCGAGCAGTACGTGGTTGAGCGCGCCCGCATCAACGAGGTACGCGACGAATTCGTAGTCAAGGTCGGGCGTCTGCTGCACATCGAGGTCATTATGGCGGCGGGTGACCGTGTCGCCACCTTGCCGCCCGATGAAGTTTCCGCAGACGACTTGAACATGCAGGGGTTTTCGCTCTTGCATCGCAGCTACAGCAGCCAAAATCTGCACGAAGCGCGCGCGCTATTCGAGCGGGCGATCGTCAAGAATCCCAACTCGATTCGCGCGTGGGGCGGCGTGTCGATCGCAAACTATCTGGGTGTTTCTTACGGATGGTTACCTGACCGAAGCGCAGCGATGCGCCGCCTTGACCTAGCCAGCGACAACCTGGAGCGTCTCGATCCGAATGGGTACTTCGCTTATCAGGCCAAGATCTGCCAGGCGCTTCTCCGGAAGGACTGGCCCGCGGCGCTGCGAGTCAGCGAGGTATTGGCGGCGCGTCACCATAACCCGGTCTCTTATGCCGTCTATGGCCACACCCTGGCGTTGAACGGCCGGCCTGCCGAAGCGGTAGCGCCGCTTGAGTTGGCTCTCCGACTCAGTCCGCGCGATGCACTGCGTGCGGAGTGGCAATACCGGCTCGCTCTCGCGCACTTCATGCTGAACCAGTACGAGCAAGCGCGTGATTGGAGTCAGACGGCACAGATCTCAAACCCCAATCTAGCGTGGCCGCCCATTCATGCCGCAGCGCTGGTGCGTCTGGGGAACAAGGCGGAAGGCAAGAGGGTGCTGGACGACTTTCTGCTGCGGCATCCGAAGTACGAAATCAACGACGACATCGGTCAGCAATTGGGTGGCACCGGCCCGCACGTAGTAGAGAGCCGCGAGCGTTTGGTTGCAAGTTTGCGTGAGATCGGAATGCGTTGAGGCCGAGCGCGACACTCTGTAACGCTTATTTTCTTACGGCTGCGTAAGCAAGCGCGGCCACGCATCCCAAGCTAAACGCCACGAAACCGAGGCCGTTGGAAAAAACTAGAGCGGTAGCGAACGCAATGCAAAAGGCCGCCAAGTAGACGGCCCGAATCCTCCGCCACCGATTGTCCTTCTTGATTCGGATGTCGTTCCGAATCACAAGAATGCCCCAGCCGGTCACTAGACCCACAATCAAATACGCAACAAGAGCAGATGTATTTGCGCTTCCGGCCATGCGTCAGTTGCCCTTAAAGCGTTTGTACATTGGCTCGTGAACCCAGTACAGGGCCGCATCGACGATGACAACCGCGATCAGAAGTTTGATCACTCCCTCCGGCACCGCGGCTCCCGCCGAGCGGATGCCGAGCGCCCTCGGCGGGCGCACGGCATGGGCATCGACTACGAACACTGTTAACGATTCCCAGCAGAATTGGGACGGCGAGCCGGCATTGCTTCGGGTCGTGATGACGATGGACTTCGAGCAACCGCGATTCCGTGTCGATACCCGTGCAGACAGACTGCGCGTGGTTCGCGTCGTCGACGGTGATCGCCACTGGCGAGTCACGCGCGACGGCTCTGTGTCGCCGGTGCCGGAGGAAGTGCTTGCAGCCGATCGTCGCTGGTATCAGGCGCACGTCTACCGGACTTTGCACCGGATAGCGAGACGCGATCCCGCAATTCGACTGTTAGTTGGCAAGGAAGGCCGCTTGGAGGTGCATGAAGGCGCAGCACGCATTGCCTGGTAGCGCTTGACCGCAGCGCGCAGCCGTATCGCTACGCAGCGCACGATGACGATATCGGCTCGATTTTCGGTCCATGGGGGGCGCAGAGCAGTGGAATCCGGCACCCGGTCTGGGTTTCCCGCGATAACG
>JACCSD010000268.1 GCA_013813185.1 Burkholderiaceae bacterium | reverse complement strand
TGAATACAACTGGTCGGCGACTTGCCGTACTTGCTGCGACTTGCCGTAGCCGATCGGAGTGAGAACGACCGTAAACGGCGCGATGGCATCGGGCCACACGATGCCCTTGTCATCGTGATTCTGTTCGATCGCTGCGCCGAGCAGGCGCGTGACGCCAATGCCGTAGCTTCCCATCAGCATCATTTGCGACTTGCCGGCCTCGTCGGTGAACCGAAGATTCATGCTCTGCGCGTACGGCAATCCGGAAAACACATGCCCAACCTCGATGCCCCGCTGAATCGCGAGAACGCCCTTGCCGTCGGGTGACGGATCGCCGGCCGCCACGCTGCGGACGTCGGCGACGATCGGTTCGGGGATATCACGCGCCCAGTTGACGCCGGTGTAGTGAAAGTCTTCAGCATTGGCGCCACTGACGAAATCGCTCATGTTGGCGACGGTTCGATCGGCTACTACCGTCACCGGTTTCAGTGTCCCGATCGGCCCGAGGTAACCTGGCCGACAGCCGAAGTGTTGCAGGATCTCGGCCTCGGTCGCGAAGCGAAATCCGCCCTTTAATCCCGGCACTTTGCCGACCTTGACTTCGTTCAGCTCGTGGTCGCCGCGGATCAGAACCAGCCATACGTCCGCGTTGGCCGCTGCGGGGTCGTCGACCGCCAGCACGATTGACTTGACCGTGCGCGTCAGCGGGAGACCGAGCAACTCGGCCACGTCTTCGCATTTTTCTTTACCGGGCGTCGGCGTCCTGCGCAGTTCCTCCGTCGCCGCCGCACGTTGGACCGCGCGCGGCAACGCTTCCGCCATCTCGACGTTGGCGGCGTACTCCGAGGTCGGGCAGTACGCCAGCGCGTCTTCTCCGGTATCGGCGATCACCTGGAACTCGTGACTCGCATTGCCGCCGATGTTGCCTGTGTCGGCCGCCACCGCGCGAAACTTCAGCCCCATACGCGAGAATATTCGGCCGTAGGCGTCGTACATCGCCTGGTAGCTCGTGCGTGCGCCGGCGTCGTCGCGATCGAACGAATACGCGTCCTTCATCGTGAACTCGCGCCCTCGCATCAGACCGAAACGCGGGCGCCGTTCATCGCGAAACTTGGTTTGAATGTGATAGAAATTCAGCGGCAATTGCTTGTAGCTGCCGATCAATTCGCGCACGACATCGGCGATCACTTCTTCGCTGGTCGGCTGGACGATGAAGTCACGCTCGTGCCGGTCTTTCAGCCGCAGCATCTCCGGACCCATTTTCTGCCACCTGCCCGATTCGATCCACAGCTCGGCTGGTTGCACGATCGGCATCAGCAGCTCGATCGCGCCGGCGCGGTTCATCTCCTCGCGAATGATCGTCTCGATCTTGCGAATGCAGCGCAGACCGATCGGCATGTAGGTGTAGATACCGGCTGCCAGGCGCCGGATCATTCCGGCGCGCAGCATCAGCGAGTGGCTGATCACCTCGGCATCGGCCGGCGCTTCTTTAAGCGTTGAAATGAAAAATTGGCGCGCGCGCATGGCGTGGCTCTGTGATGAGCAACGAGTGAATCTATCCCTATAATCAAACAAATAGTAAAGGGTTCAGAGGTTGGCATGCTGGACAAGGACGGGTACCGCCCGAACGTCGGCATCATCCTGCTTAACAGTCGCAACGAGGTTTTCTGGGGCAAGCGCGTCAAACAGCATTCGTGGCAGTTCCCGCAGGGTGGGATCAAGTACGGCGAATCACCCGAGCAAGCAATGTTTCGCGAGCTCGGCGAAGAGATCGGGCTTAGCGGCGATCACGTGAAGCTTGTCGGGCGCACACGCGAGTGGCTGCGCTATGACGTGCCGGATCAATGGATTCGCCGCGAGCTGCGTGGCAACTATCGCGGTCAAAAGCAAATCTGGTTTCTCTTGCGCCTGGTCGCACGCGATTGCGACGTCCGCCTGCGGGCGACCGCGCACCCCGAATTCGATGCGTGGCGGTGGCACGAATACTGGGTCCCGCTCGATGCGGTGATTGAGTTCAAGCGACAGGTCTATCAACAAGCGCTGCTCGAGTTGTCTCGCTTTGTGTTCAAGCCCTTGCGCGGGCATACAAAGCCGGCTCGGGTTCGCCCTGCTGGTTTCGATTGCACAGCATCGACCGTCAGCATCTCCGCAGCGGAACCTCCGAGCGACGCCGCTTGATCTGCAAGCTGGATGCCGCTACGTGAGCACCAGGTTGTCGCGGTGGATCAGCTCGGGTTCTTCTATAAATCCCAGGATCTTCTCGATTTCTGACGTTGGCTTGCGGGCAATCAGACGGCTTTGCGCGCTCGAGTAATTGGCGAGTCCGCGTGCCACCTCGCGCCCCCGGTGATCGATGCAGGCCACCACGTCACCGCGCCGAAATTCGCCGTCGACGTTCATTATGCCGATCGGCAACAGGCTTTTGCCTCCCGCCACTAAAGCGCGCGCAGCCCCATCGTCGATCATTACTTGGCCGCTACATTGCAAATGACCCGCCAGCCATCGTTTACGCGCCGTCAACACAGCCGTCCCAGCCGTCAGCTGCGAGCCGATTGTTTCGCCTTGTGCAAGCCGAATCAAAACGTCCGGTTCCCGGCTCGCGGCGATAACGGTATGCGCACCGCTGCGCGCAGCACGCTTGGCCGCCAACACCTTGGTTAGCATGCCGCCGCGCGCGGTAGCGGTTCCTGCGCCTCCGGCCATCGCTTCGAGTGCTGGGTCACCCGCTAAGGCTTGACGGATGATGGTTGCCTGCGCGTCGCGCCGCGGATCATCCGAGTAAAGCCCGGCCTGGTCAGTCAGGATAATAAGAGCATCGGCTTCCACTAGGTTGGCCACCAACGCCCCGAGGGTATCGTTGTCGCCGAACTTGATCTCATCGGTGACGACGGTGTCGTTCTCGTTGATGACCGGCACGACTCCGAGTTGCAGCAGCGTGAACAGCGTTGATCGCGCATTGAGATATCTGGCCCGGTCGGCCAGATCGGTATGCGTCAGGAGCACTTGCGCCGTCTGTAAACCGTGCGCGCGAAAGCTCGCTTCATACGCCTGCGCCAGGCCCATCTGCCCGACGGCCGCCGCCGCCTGCAGTTCATGGATTTCGTGCGGCCGGCGCTTCCAACCAAGACGTTGCATCCCCTCTACGATCGCTCCGCTAGACACCAGCACCACTTCCTTGCCGCTTGCACGCAGCGCCGCGATCTGCCGCGCCATGCTATCGATAGCAACGTAATCCAGTCCGCGCTCGGCGGTTACTGAACTGCTGCCGATCTTGACGACAACCCGACGCGCAGCGGCGATTGCCGACGTCATGCTCCGCTCTGCGTGTCTTCGGCGTGCTCAGCACCGAAGCGTTTGTCGGCGTCGCTTTCCTCTTTCGAATCTGCGCGCTTCGCAACGAGAAAACGCGCCACCGCCGACATCAACTCGCGGCACCCGTCTCCGGTAGCTGCAGACACGCTGAAAACCGGCGACTTGGTTCGCAATCGGCGGCGGAATTCAGCTAGCAACACTTCGCGCTCGTCGGCTGGGACGAGATCGATCTTGTTCAGCACAATCCAGCGC
This sequence comes from Burkholderiaceae bacterium, assembly GCA_013813185.1. Lineage (GTDB taxonomy): Bacteria > Pseudomonadota > Gammaproteobacteria > Burkholderiales > Burkholderiaceae_F > JACCZX01. The sequence goes on along the minus strand of JACCSD010000268.1, from coordinate 1,763 downwards.
GGCTTGCGGTACAACTTGTCGTCGTACTTGCGCAGCTCAGCCACGATTGCTTTCGCGTCGCGTACCGGATCACCCTCATCGGGCGGCAAGCAATCGATCAGATGCAACAGCAGATCGGTCCGGCTAAGGTGACGCAAAAACTGATGCCCTAAACCAGCACCCTCGGCCGCACCTTCGATTAGGCCGGGAATATCGGCGATAACGAAGCTTTGCTCAGGACCTACCCGAACCACCCCAAGGTGGGGATGCAACGTGGTAAACGGATAGTCGGCCACCTTCGGACGGGCGTTCGAAACTGCGCGTATCAACGTTGACTTGCCGGCATTGGGTAAACCCAGCAACCCAACGTCGGCCAGCACGCGCAATTCGAGAGTCAGCTTGCGCCGCTGTCCCGGCTCCCCCTTTGTAAATTGCCGCGGGGTGCGATTGATACTCGACTTGAAATGTAGATTGCCAATACCACCACGACCGCCTTGCGCCAATAGCGAGCGCTGGCCATGCGCAATCATGTCGAACAGTTTTTCTCCGGTGTCGGCGTCGGTGATCACAGTACCTACGGGAACGCGGAGATCAATGTCTTCTCCTCCGGCGCCGTAGCAATCGGAGCCGCGGCCGTTTTCCCCTTTTTTTGCGTAAAAACGGCGCGCGTACCGGAAGTCGATCAGCGTATTGATGTTGCGGTCCGCAGCCACCCACACGCTGCCGCCGCGGCCACCGTCCCCGCCGTCGGGCCCGCCCTTCGGGATGAACTTTTCACGACGAAACGATGCGCAGCCATTGCCGCCGTCACCGGCGGCGATGTCGATAGTCGCTTCATCGATAAATTTCACGTTGCGTTCCGCTGGGTCAGGAAATAAAAAGGCCCGGCCGCGAACGGCAGGGCCTTTTGCAAATCGAATCGAAGGCTATGCGGCGACGCTTGCAGGCTGAACTTCCGATTCGACCCTTACAACACGGCGGTTCTGCGCGCCGCGAACGTTAAATTGCACTGTGCCATTGATCAGCGAAAACAAAGTATGGTCCCGCCCCATGCCGACGTTCTCACCGGGATGAAACTGGGTTCCCCGTTGCCGCACGATAATCGCGCCGGCTGTGATCGCTTGGTTGCCGTAGACCTTGACACCAAGACGCTTCGACTGCGAATCGCGGCCGTTGCGAGATGAGCCGCCCGCTTTTTTATGTGCCATATGTTCGAACTTTCTCTGTAAGCCCTACCAACCCATTGCCGCGCCACAACGGGCCGGCGCCTCTATCCAATGCTATCGATCCGGAGTTCTGTGTAATTCTGCCGATGCCCGCCGTGCTTCTGAAAGTGCTTGCGCCGGCGCATCTTGAAAATCGTTACTTTGTCGTGCCGACCATGACCCAGCACCGTCGCCAACACCGCGGCGCCCGACACAAACGGTGCACCGAAGCGGAGATTGTCACCGTCGGCTATCGTCAACACGTCCGTCAACTTCAATTGGTCGCCGACATCGCCCTGCAAGGACTCGATTTTGACGGTGTCGCCCGCGGCAACTCGGTACTGTTTGCCGCCCGATTTGATAACTGCGTACATCACAACTCCTGACGCGATGACTGACTATAAAAAGGCCGGAGATTATCCCCCGTTCGATAATACGCGTCAAACCTACCTGGAGCGACGCAACGCGGCACCTATAATCGGCGAATGACGGCTCTGGCGACTCCCGTTTCTTCAGTCGTAACAGCGTTGCAACCCGCGGCGCATGACGGTGGGCTGCACGTCGCGCTGGTACCGATCA
>JACCSD010000265.1 GCA_013813185.1 Burkholderiaceae bacterium | reverse complement strand
GAAACGTATCTCGCGTACGCGCCGCGCGGTATTCGCTCGTTCCTCGCTGCAATGCCTGTGTGGCTGAAGGAAAAGCTGTTCCTGAAAAAATTGTTGCACGACGAGCTGGCGCAGCACGCCGGGGGCGCGACGCTGCCGAAGCTGCTCTTCACCGAACATCATCAGTCCCATGCGGCGTCCGCTTTTTTCGCGAGCCCGTACGAGTCGGCGGCGGTCCTGTGCATGGATGGCGTCGGCGAATGGGCCACGACCACCGTTTGGAAGGGGACCGGAAACCGGCTTGCCCCGCTGTGGGAGATCGACTTCCCGCACTCAATCGGCTTGCTCTATTCGGCATTCACTTACTACACCGGATTCAAGGTCAACTCCGGCGAGTACAAGCTGATGGGGCTCGCTCCGTATGGCGAGCCGAAGTACTTCGACCTGATCATGCGCGAGCTGATCGAGGTCAAGCCAGACGGCACATTCCGCATGAACATGCGGTACTTCAACTTCGCCACCGGCTTGACGATGACGAATGATGCTTTCGACCGCCTGTTCGACGCGCCGCCGCGCAAGGCCGAGTCGAAACTCACGCAGTTTCACATGGACCTGGCGGCGTCGATCCAGAAGGTGACCGAAGAAATCGTGCTTCGACTCGGCCACACCGTGCACCGCGAAACCGGAATGAAGAACTTGTGCATGGCCGGCGGGGTCGCGCTGAACTGCGTTGCCAATGGACGGCTACTCAGAGAAGGTCCGTTCGAGTCGATCTGGGTGCAGCCGGCAGCAGGCGATGCCGGTGGCGCGGTGGGAGCCGCCCTGAGCGCCTGGCACGAATACCTGGATCGGCCGCGCGCCCTCAATGGCGCACTCGACTCGATGCATGGGGCTTATCTCGGTCCGCACTTTTCCAATAAAGAGATCGGCCGGTATCTGGATTCGATCGGTGCGAAGTATCAGGTGGTCGCGGACGAGCAATTCTTTTTCCAGGTCGCTCGCGTGCTCGCCGAGGGCAACGTGGTCGGCTGGTTTCAGGGAAGAATGGAGTTCGGACCGCGCGCGCTCGGCGCGCGATCAATTATCGGCGATGCACGCAGCCGCAGCATGCAGTCGGTCATGAATCTGAAGATCAAGTACCGCGAGTCATTTCGCCCTTTCGCCCCCTCGGTACGGGCGGAGCGCGTCGCCGACTATTTCGAGCTCGGATGCGAAAGCCCTTATATGCTGATGGTGGCACCGGTGCGCGAAGAGCTGCGAATCCCAATGACGCCGGAGGAACAGGCGTTGTTCGGCATCGAGAAACTCAATGTCGCGCGCTCGACGTTGCCGTCGGTCACGCACGTCGACTATTCGGCTCGCATCCAGACCGTGCACGAAGAGACCAACCCGCGTTATCACCGCTTGCTCGCCGAGTTCGAAGCGCTTACCGGGTGCGCGGTCATCGTAAACACGTCGTTCAACGTGCGCGGAGAGCCGATCGTATGCACGCCCGAAGACGCCTATCGTTGCTTCATGCGCACGGAGATGGACTATCTGGTGTTGGAAAATCACATCGTCGCGAAAACCGAGCAGCCCGCAGGCGAACGAGATGACTCATGGAAAAAGGAGTTCGAGCTTGACTAGCGCAATCATGGCGCAGGGCGTACCTGCTGACGAAATCAAGGAGCTGCGCAAGTTCGGCCTCGTCGTGGGCGCGGCCTTCGCGCTGATCTTCGGCTTGCTGCTGCCTTGGCTATTCTCGTTCGGCACTCCGGTGTGGCCGTTCGTCGTGTGCGCCGCACTGGTTGTCCCCGCTGTCGTTGCGCCGAAGCTGCTGGGGCCGGTGCAGCGAGGCTGGATGAAACTGGCCGAGCCGATTGGCCGGTTCAACACGCGGCTTATCCTCGGGCTCGTGTTCTATCTCGTGTTCACTCCGGCCGGCGCGATCCGGCGCCTGATCGCCGATCCGCTCGTATTACGGCAACGCCCTACAGAGTCGTATCGCAAGCCATCGCGGCAGCGAACAGCCCAAAGCATGGAAAGGCCATTCTGATGATCGACCTGATCAAGGATCTCTGGGGGTTCATGGCGGATCGCAAGAAGTTCTGGCTGGCGCCAATCATTGTGATCCTGCTTCTGCTCGGCGCTCTGGTGGTATTTGGCCAAGGCTCGGCGATAGCGCCTTTCATATACACGTTGTTCTGATTGCAGTGGTCAATCCGCTGCGGCAAAGCGTATGAATATTCCGTACTTATTGCTCACTCACGGCGGTGGATCCGCTGCGACAATCGGCACGCATAAAAAGGAGGACGGCTCCAAGTGAAAGTCATGATTCTCGCTGGCGGCTTCGGAACGCGCATCAGCGAAGAAAGCGCGGTGCGGCCGAAGCCAATGGTCGAGATCGGCGGCATGCCCATTCTGTGGCACATCATGAAGATCTACTCGGCCTATGGCCTGAACGACTTCGTAATCTGCTGCGGCTACAAGGGTCACGTCATCACCGAGTGGTTCGCCTCGTATGCGCTGCATCGTACCGATGTGACCTTCGACCTGCGCGAACGCAAGACAACGATTCATCGCAACGGCATCGAGCCGTGGCGCGTAACTCTGGTCGATACCGGCGACCGGACGATGACAGGCGGCCGCGTCAAGCGCGCAATGAGCTACATCGGCGACGAGACGTTCTGCATGACGTACGGTGACGGCGTCGCCAACATCGACATCTCGAAGCTGATCGAATTTCATCGTCAACATCGGAAGAAGGCGACGATGACTGCCGTGCAGCCCGAGGGCCGCTTCGGCGCATTCACGCTGGGCGCCGACCAGCACCTGGTCAGCAACTTCCGCGAAAAGCCGCGCGGCGATGGGGCGTGGACCAATGGCGGCTTCTTCGTGCTGGAGCCGAGCGTGGCCGATTACGTCGAATCCGATGACACGGTGTTCGAGCTGCGGCCGTTGCAGGCGCTGGCCGATGACGAGCAGCTCGCCGCCTACAAGCACGACGACTTCTGGATGCCAATGGACACGCTGCGCGACAAGCATGTCCTGGAAGAGATGTGGGGCACCGGCACGGCGCCGTGGAAATGCTGGGCTGATCGTGCTGACTGAAGCACACTCGTGACCAGCGCGTCGTCGATGCCGCGGCAGACGCAGATCCCGAGCGTCAAACTGCAACGCCCGCCGTTCGTCTTCATGAACGGCCGCATCACCCCATGGGACGAAGCGACGATCCATGTGGCGAGCGAAGCTGCGCTGCGCGCCGCGAGCGTATTCGAGGGCATCAAGGGATACTGGCGGCATGACGGCCGCGAGTTCGCGCTGCTCGCGCTGCGCGAGCACTTCGATCGCCTGCGCCGCTCTGCGCAACTGCTGCACCTTCCGTTCTCGATGTCGTACGAGGAATTCAACGAAGCGTGTGCGAGCCTTACCAAGAAGCTTTTGACGAACGGCCGGGATCTGTGGCTGCGCACGACGCTGTTTGCCATCGAGGGCCACTGGGGCGAAGGCACCGTGACGGACCTGGTGATCACGGGTTATCAACTCGACCAGAAAAGACCCGAGCCGATCGATGTCGGCATCAGCACATGGCAGCGGCCGGGCGACGCGGCTCTGCCGGCGCGCATCAAGTCGACCGCGAACTACCAGATCGGGCGGCTGGCCCGCATCGAAGGCCGCCGGCAGGGCTTCGCCGACATGGTTCTGCTCAACCCGTGGGGCCGGGTTGCCGAGGCTTCCGGCTCGTGCGT
>JACCSD010000229.1 GCA_013813185.1 Burkholderiaceae bacterium | reverse complement strand
CATCGAGCCTGTTCCACTCCGTCATGCGCGACAAATCGGAAACCCAGTTGGCGACGCCCGACAGATACGCGCGGCCGATCATGTGGCTGGGCGACGGTACGATCGGGATGCCATTGCTGGCGTCGATAAATTCGCGGAAGCGGTCGGGCTCGCGCGTGAACCAGAGCGAGCGCGGCGGCAAGTTGCGATTCTCCGAGTAGTCAGGCAACAGCGCGACGCGGCCGAGCGGCCACTCGAGGTAGCTGCCGATCTCATTCAGCGCGCGCTCCAAAGTGCGCTCGACCGAATCCGACTCATTGGCCGCAGCGGCCAATCCGCGTAGCAAGCGCATCAGTGAATACTGACGCTGCAACTCCAGACTGCCCTGAAGCTCGGTCATGTGCGCTTGTGAAAGGCGGTCCGAATGCGAAAGCAGCGCGGTCGTCATCGCATCAAACGAGCCGACGAGCGAATCGAGCTCGTCGCCTTTGGGCGGTGTCGCACGGCCCGCGTAACGCAGCGACAACTCTTCCGCGCGTTCCGTAAGGGCCTTGATTGGGCGGATCAGATGGCGAGTCAGGTAAATCCCGGCCACGATCGTCGCCAGAATCGTGAACAAAACGACCGCGCCGAATGAACGGCTTGAGTCCGACAGGGTTTCGTAGGCCATCGTGTTCGGCACCGTCACTGCCACGGCCATCGGCTCAGACGCAATCGGCAAGGGGCGCAGCGATAGATCCTCGCTGCCGTTCAGTGCGATGTGCGCCACTGCACCGCTGCGCACGCTTGGCCGCGCCTTCTGCAGCCAGTGACGATCCTCCGGCGCCACACTCACCGCCAGCACGCGATCCTGCGCGAGCAGTGCCACTTCGACACCGATCCGATTCGCCAGGTGATCGAGATACTGTTCGCCGATCAAGCGTTCAACGACAACGGCGCCGATGATGCGATTGCCGTTGACGACCGGCGCCACGCCACGGATCGAAAGACCGTGCAGGCGTTCGATGACATGCATGCTCTCCTGGCCGGCCAACGCGTCGGCTACACCGACCGGCGCTTCCTGGCTATCGAGCCGCTGGATACCGCCCTCACCCGTGCGCTCGATCAACCTGCCACTGACGTCGTGCACCTCGATCAGGCCGACCCCCGCGTTCTTGCCCTCTTTCTGCGCCCACTCGCGCACCGCGCGCGCGGCATCGACTTTTTGCGATAGCGCCGCCACCAGATCGCCGCGCTCCACCAGCGCACTCGCACTGCGCTTGACCGCCGCGTAATCGGCAACAATCGCCGATTCGACCAGCCGCGCCGCGCGCGCACCGCGCGCCTGTTGCTCGACAAGAAACTGCCGCTCGGTGCTCTGATGGTGAAAGTAATAGCTGATCCCCACCGTCCAGCCGGCTACCAGTACGAGCACGCCAATCAGCGGCCACGCAATCGAGCGGAAGCGCGAGGGCGCCACCGGTAACGCAGGCAGCGTGCGCAGATCGGCCAATGCGCTCCGCTCACGACCGCTGTGCGCGCTCGCACCGACACGTTGGCCCAGGCGCTTAGCCAGCCAGGAAAATCGCGGCAGCATTAAGTGGAAGGGCAATTGAAGTCCTGTGGGACGGCGGCATTCCAACGCGCAGGCTAGTGCCGATTGCCGTTATCCACCCCCTCGAAAAAGGGACTGTTAGAAGGGCATTTCGGAGACGATTTGAGCACCATGGGCACGCGCTCGCGCCGATCTCGCGTCCCCGTGCCCGATGCTGCACAATCGCCGCGATGAGGAGGAATGAAAACAGTGGCTTGCAGGTATGGCGGCGCCGGTTAGGCGTATTGGCCATCGGCTTGCCGTCCGTCGCAGCGGCCGGCGCGACGGGAGGCGCGGATACTGCGCAGCTACTGGCCGCGGTCTGTGTCGGCGCACTGATCGTCCTCGTCGCTGTAGCCGTCGCGCAGCGTCGCCGAAATCCGGCAACAGCAGCGCCGCCGGCCACCGCAAGCAGTGCACAGCCCGCGACCGTTGCGACCACGCCGCAGACGACCGAGCTGCAGGCCAAGCTCGACGACCGCGAGCGCGAACTGGCGGACCGAACGCGTGAGCTCGCCGGGCGCCAGCGCGAGCTCGCCGAGCGCTCGCGCGAGTTCGCCAACGCTGGACGCGAGCTTGACAGCCTTGCCCATTCGATATCGCACGACCTGCGCGCGCCGCTGCGTGTGGTCGATGGATTCGCGACGATCGTGCTCGAAGACTACGGCGATCGCGGCAAGCCGCTCGACGATCTAGGCCGTGACCATTTGCGCCGCATCGTGGCCGCCAGCCAGCGCATGAACTCGATGATCGACACCCTGCTCAACTTGTCTCGCATGACAAGCCGCGAATTGGCCAGTGAAAGGGTCGATCTATCGCAGATCGCGCGCGAGCTGGCGGACGATCTACGCGATGACCTGCGTATCCGGGAACCCGCTCGGACTGTCGAATTTGTCATTGCGCCGGGACTCAGAGCCGACGGCGACCCAACGCTGCTGCGCCTGGTTCTGCAGAACTTGCTTGGCAACGCGGCGAAATTCAGCGCCAAAAGCCGCGACGCCCGCGTCGAATTTGGGTGCAGAGAAGACCGTGAATCAGCCGAGTTCTTCGTGCGCGACAACGGCGCCGGATTCGACATGCGCTTTGCAGAAAAAATGTTCGGCATGTTCCAGCGGTTGCACAGCGCGAACGAATTCCCAGGCACCGGAGTCGGCCTTGCGACGGTGCAGAAGATCATCCACCGCCACGGCGGCCGCGTTTGGGCTGAAGCGGTGCCCGCGCCGGCCGACGGCCATGGGGCAGCGTTCTACTTCACGCTTTGGGACGGCCGGCTCGAGAAAAAAACAACGTAGGACGCTGCGGCAGCAGCGGCTGGCGCAGCTGCGCCGCCTACGTCGTCGGGCACTAAAGTGCCAACCACTGCGGTACTCGCCAAGCCGGCGCGAAACAGGGCTAAAGCGCTGTTTCGCTCAAAGGCCCCGGCTTGGCTCCGTTCCTCGGGCGACGACTCAAAGGCGGCGCAGCTGCGCCCCCAGCCGCTGCTGTCGCGACATCGCCTCGCGCGAGGTGTTTTTTCCTTCCCCACAAAACGTGACATTGCCTCACCACAAGCGTTGGGCGGAGATGGCCTGCCTTGGGGGCGTCGCCCGAGGAACGGAGCAACGCCGGGGGTGTTGAGCAAAAAAACGCTTTAGCCTTTTTTTGCGCCGGCGTTGTGAGTACCGCAG
>JACCSD010000155.1 GCA_013813185.1 Burkholderiaceae bacterium | reverse complement strand
GTCGCGCGCGCATGACCGCCGCATCGATCCTCGTGATCGAGGACGAGCCGGCAATTCAGGAGCTGGTTGCCTTTACGTGCAGTACAGGAGGTTATACGGTGCGACGTGCCGATTCGGCGGGGGCGGGTCGTGCTGCGATCGACCGCGAATTGCCCGACATGGTGCTGCTCGACTGGATGCTGCCGGACAAGTCGGGCATCGAGTTGCTGAAGGACTTGCGCGCGCACGAGCGCACCAAGGTCATGCCGGTGATCATGCTGACCGCGAAGGGCAACGAAGCCGATAAGGTCGTTGGCCTCGACACCGGTGCCGACGATTACGTCGTCAAGCCGTTCTCGCCCCGCGAGCTGCTGTCCCGGATGCGTGCGGTGTTCAGGCGCCGGGCGCCCGAGCACAGCGGTGACGCGCTCGAATACGGCCCATTGATGGTGGACCCGTCGCGGCACGAGATCTCGGTCGCTGGTACTTCGGTCAAGATGGGTCTCGCAGAGTTCAAGTTGCTGAAGTTTCTTATCAACCACCCTGACCGCGTGTTTTCGCGCACGCAATTGCTCGACAGTGTGTGGGGTGACCACGTGTTCATCGAAGAACGTACCGTCGATGTGCATGTCCTGCGCTTGCGCAAAGCTCTGGCGCCGGTCAATGCGCAACATCTGCTGCAAACCGTGCGCGGCCTGGGCTATCGGTTGTCGACGCGGCCTGAGCAGTAGATCGGCGAAAGGCGGGCGTTAGACTTCGTCGCATGCCTGCGATGGATTCGCATCGTTTTACCGTGCTCGCGCCGGCCGCTGCACGGCTGACGCTATTGGCGGTAGTTTCGATCATCGCGGGCCTGCTGTCGGGTCCGGTGATCGGCCTGTCCGTCGCGGTGGCGGGACTTTCCGCACTGCTGGTGATTCATCTGGCCTACACCGGCATGCTGGCCGCCTGGCTCGAGCGTCCCGACCTTGACCGCATACCCGACGGTTGGGGCATCTGGGCCGATGTGTTCGCGCGTTTGTATCGCACGCGCCGTTCAACCGAACAGAACGAGCGTCGCCTGCTGGAAAATGAGGAGCGCTTCCGGCGCACCATCAGCGCATTGCCGGAAGGAATCGTTCTGGTCGATGCCACCCTGCAGATCGACTGGTGCAATCCGGTCGCCGAGCAGCATTTGGGGATTTCATTGCGCGCCGACCAGGGGTTGCGCGTCACCAACCTGGTGCGGGATCCCGAGTTCGTCAACTACATGACATCGGCGCGCTTCGATCAGGCGCTGGTTTTCCAACCGATGTCGCGCCCGGGGCTTGCGCTCGAAGTGCGCGTCGTCGAGTTCGAGCTTGCGCGTTCGATCGTTATCACCCGCGATATCACGCAGCGCGAGCGCGTGGATGCGGTCAGGCGCGACTTCATCGCCAACGTATCGCACGAATTGCGCACGCCGCTTACGGTCGTCAATGGTTTTCTGGAAACGCTGATCGATGCGCAATCCGAAAACGGAACGACGCGCCAGCACCATTTGCAGTTGATGCACGAACAAGCGCAGCGGATGCACCGCCTGGTCGAAGATCTGTTGACGCTGTCGCGCCTCGAGTCGCGCGAAACGCCGGTGGCCGACGAGACCGTCGACGTGCGTCAGCTGGTGCGCGAGGTCGCCGATGAGGCGCGCGCTCTGTCTCTTGGCCGCCATCAGATCGACGTCGACCTGACACCGGGCTTTGTGCTCGGTAGCCGCGAAGAACTGCGGAGCGCCTTTGCGAACATCGTCTCGAACGCAGTGCGTTACACACCCGACGGCGGCATCATCTCGCTCGCGTGGCACGAAGACGCGGGCGGTGGGCGCTTCGAAGTAAGCGACACCGGCCTCGGCGTCGCACCCGAAGATATCCCACGGTTAACCGAGCGTTTTTATCGCGTCGATAAGAGCAGATCGCGCGAAACCGGTGGCACCGGCCTCGGGCTGGCGATCGTCAAACATGTGCTGCTCAGGCACGGCGGGCATCTCGATGTTCAATCCGAGATCGGCCGCGGCAGCACTTTTTCTGCTGTACTGCCTGCAACGCGATTGATTGTCGCAGACGACGCAGCGGTCGCGACCGCATAGCGTTCCGATTT
>JACCSD010000114.1 GCA_013813185.1 Burkholderiaceae bacterium | reverse complement strand
CTCGTAGATGCCCGGGCCCTGCAGGTCGCTGCCGCTGTCCGACGTATCGCTGGGGCCAAGCGCGCGCGTTCCGTGCCCCTTGTCAGTGACGGGAGGAGTTGATAGTTCCAAATCAAGCGTGCTGTCCGGCATCGAAAACTCCTAACAAGTCAACCTCGGCGTGCGGCGTCAGCTGCACGGCAATCTGAGCATGATGCAAGGTCGCGTTGCGTCAGCACCGACTTGCAATTCGCCTTCGTGCAGCGCCGCGACCAATGTGCTGACACGCAAATCCAACAGCGCCGCGTCCGACCAATCCGGCTCGTGCGCGGTTCCCGACAGCGCCAGCACGTACTGCCCGCGATCGACATCCGTTTCGACCTTGATCTTTGTCGCCTCGCGCGCGCGCCGCGTCACGATGACCAGCAACCGGTATGCCAATCGCGTCAGACGGCGCACATCGCCAGTGACTGAGACGTCGGTGGTGTCGAAGTTCGTGTTCAGCGAGACGCCGTGCAGGGTGAGCAACGGATTCAGACGCGTGATCGCGTCTGCCAGCAGGTGGTCAATGTTCAGCGCAACCCGTTGCAATTCCAATGCGCCAAGGATGGCGCGGCCATCATCGACAAAATCTTCCAGTAGCTGCGTTTGATCGCGCGAGTTGCGGGCGATGACGTCGGCGACATGTTTGGCGCGAACGGCATCGAGGCCGCCTTGCTGCAACAAGTGCGTCCAGCCGAGAATAGTGTTCAGCGGGGTGCGCAGATCATGATTGAAGCGGCTGACGACGGCCGCCATCAATGCCGTGCTACCCGCAGCATCAAGATTTGCGAGCCAGTACGCACCACATCGCCGGTCGGTGTCGGCAACAACGGCGATCGTCTTCATTTAGCGTCAGCAGATGCCGGATTGCGCGTTGGGTTTAAGCGCTGCTCGGTGCACCAAAGCGCGGGGTAGTGCGGCAAGCCGCATTCCCGAGGCGATGAATTGCGCACTCCATCCCGCGCTTCAGGGTGTAGGCACAACGCTTGCGGGAAGTTTTCTACGGGTGATGCGGAGTCATTCCGAGCAATCGCCCGCTTTGACACCATAGGAGCTACACATGACCAAGCAGAATCAGCCAAAGCCGGAACAGAAGGACCAGCAGCAGCAGAACACTTCGCAAAGCGGAAAAAATCCCGAGCAGCAAGGTGGCCAAGAGTCGCACGGCCAACCGGGTTCCAATCCAGGATCGCAAGGACAGCCGGGCGCGCGCCAATCGGATCAAGGATCCGGGGGTGAGTCTTCTGACTCTCGCAACCCCGGATCACAGAAAGGCTCGCAGCGGGGTCAAACGAGCAACCAGCAGGGTGCGGGAGCCAACGATGACGACGGCGAGTCTCCGGAGATGAACCAAGCCGGCGAACAGTCTTCCGACAAGTTGCGCCAGGGTGCGTTGGACACCCAATATGGAACGAGCAGTTCGTCGAAGACGGATCAGCAAACGAATCGACCCCAAGGTTCATCTGAATCTACGGGTTCGGATCGCGATACTTTGAGTGGTTCGCGAAACAAAGGCCGCTAAGGGTTGCACTTGCAAAAATGGGGACCCCGGGTCCCCATTTTTCATACTGGCGCGGAAGTATCCATTGCCGAGCGTTGATCGCTGGACGTCTTCAGGTTTTCTTCACCAGAGCCTGGCGTGCGCGCAAGCCGTTGAGTTTCGGACCGCGAAGAATCCAGCGAATACTGGCTGTTCCGGACCGCGCGAGAAACGACATAGGCAAGGCCGCCCAGCAAGGCGGCACGAACGAAAAATGACATCGACGTTCTCCTTCTAAGACTCTAGCTCTGCGTGCTCGCGGCGGAATGCCGCGTGAGCACGAGCGCGCTGGTATCGAACCCCTGTGCACGCGCCTTGTTCAGGAAGTCTTGCCGGACTGAATCTCCGATCGACGGCTGCCGGGAAAGCAGCCAAAGGTGTTTGCGATCGGCTGCACCGACCATCGCGGTGCTGTAGTCATCGGCAACATCAATGATCGTGTAGTCCGACCACACGAACGGAATTACATCGAGTGCCGAGTGCGAATAAGAAATCTTGAAGCGAGCCTGCGTCGCGTCGTCGGTCAGCTTCGCGCGGCCCGTCGAGCGCTTGGTGCTTCCGTTTTCGCGCCGGCACAGGCTCAACAAACGAAGACCGTCTTCGGTCCTTGCATAGGTAGCGCGCGCATCCGATACGCATTGCGCATCCGTTCCATGCGGCAGGCGGGCGATCTCGAACCAGCTGCCCACGAAACGATCCAGATCTACATGTGCTGCGCTCGCCAGAGCCTTCTTCGCGTTTTTGGCGACCATCGCAGCGACCAACGCACTGATCGCAGTGATCGCCTGCGGTCCAAGCGCCGACACGTATGGCCCGTATGAGCGAAGCCATCCGCCAAGTCCCTGCCCGCGCACGCGGTCTCTCGGCACCTTCCGTCTTGCCCTGAGCACCTGGCGTAGAAGCAACGCTGCTCCTGCTGCACCCATGATCATCGGGCCCTTGGACTTCCAGCTCGCGCGTAAGGCCCGACCCGTGTTCGCGGCGCGCTGATCGGCCAATCGAACGGCTCGTTCAGCCGCTTCGATGTCGGTCCTCAGGAAGTCAAGCGCCGCTGTCATCGTGGGCCGTTGAAGATTCCGCCAAGGTGCGACGCGTCGCCGCGAATGTCAGGTTGTCAACCATGCCCCGGATTGCGCGCACCAGCATAAAAACGGCCACCGCGTGCAGAGCAATGGCCACGATGCCTGCAACTATCCACGGCACGCCTGCCACTACTGCCCCATAGACAAGTCCCGCGATCAGGATCAGCCAGGCCGTGACTCCAAGCAGAGCCGCTCCGACACCAAACGCCAGCATGTACGCGGCGGACCACGCCGCGCGTTTCGCCTCGAGTTCGAGTAAATGGAAACGCGCGCCGAACGCGGCGCGGATCTCACGAATGAACTGCGCAAAGCCTGGGCGCAGGGGAGGCGAACCGGAATCGCGCGCAGAGCGACGGCTCGACTGCCTGGCTGAAGCAGACGAGCCCCCCGAAGCCGCGTGCACACGCGGGTCCACGCTTGCGCCCGCTGCCGGCGGCGACGCACCACCTCCACCTACCGCCGTATCGCTTGCGATGTCCACGTTCAGTTTGAAGCCGTGTTTCGCAACTAGCGGGACAAGCGGCCGATCAGCAATCCCGCCATCAGCGCGATGCCTACGACGGCCAATGGGTGGGCGCGGATTTGATCGCGCGCTGATTCTGCCCATTCTTCTTCCATCGCCATGAAGTCATCGTACTTGGCATACAGCGTGTCTTGCGCATCGGTGGCGGCTGATCGCGCGCGATCCAGCATGGGCGCAGCCTTGGAGGCAAGACGGTCGACAGTGTCGTGCGCCCCTTGGGCGACTCGATCCACCGTGGTGTGCGCGCGGTCCGCCGCTTGGTTTGGGTTGAGTTTTCCGGTGCTGCCCGTTGAACCAAGATTGCCGGTATTCGGAGTGGTGGTTTCCATCTTTGCTCCCGTTGTTTATGGTTAATGTGTTCTTCCAATGCCGGCCCGCTCACGCGTGCAGGTCACTCACAGCGGCTCGGGCTTAACGAACTGAGCCGCGACGAAACAAATTGACGATCGCGAGCAGGATGACCGCGCCAATCAGCGACACGACCAAAGCTCCAAAACTAAACGCATCCTGGTTGATTGAAGGCATTCCCAGCAGCGGAGAAATCAACCATCCGCCCAGCGCAGCTCCCACGATGCCGACGATAATGTTGAGGAAAATTCCCTGTTGCGCATCGGTCCGCATGATCAAACTGGCCAGCCAGCCAACGACGCCACCCACGATGAGCCAAATGATGAAGTTAATCATTACGTTTACCTCTAGTTGGTTGGTCAAGTGCCTCGTTTAGTAAACAGTGACGTAGCGGACGCTTCACGCACCAGCGAACCGCAGTGGGCTGAGAAAAGCAAACTACATGCCCCTACAACGAAAAGCAAACTGCATGCCCGTACAGCGGCGAACTGCATGCTGGCACGCACGTTGCTTACAATCCTCACGCTGGTAACCGAAACTTAGGAGCAACGATGAAAGCATCGGATCAGGCGCGCGCTAAACGCTCAGTGGCAGCGAAGTCGAGCTCTAATGAATTCTTGCTCGCGAGGCTCGGCAAGGGGTGCTGGGTTGTCGGTTATCAGGGCAAGCTGATTGCCGGTGCGGTGCTGAGTTCGTTGCCGGCGGCGGCCGCCTACGCTGCGGACCTTGCACACGCTGTCGGACGCCATAATTTTCTGCTGACGGTGGTCGAGGCGGGTCGCAACGTCGTGTAGGGCAGTTCCCTATTGCTCTTTTTTTTTGGGCCAGCCCGCTAGCGCATTCACGCCCGGGCAGTGCGGCGCGCAGGCGGCCACTCGTCGGCTGCGGCATCCTCCCTTGATCGTTTAACACATTCCCTGTTGCCGACGACAACGTCAACTGCGGTATCGTTGGCGCTCAACTAAGTGCGCAGCTGCCGAGCGTTGCCTGCGACAACAAGGGGAAGCAATGAGTCACGCACTCATCGTCGACGACGATTCCGATACGGCGGAAATGCTGGCGGAACTTGTCGCCAGCCAGGGGTTCACCGCTTCGACTGCACGCACCATGCGCGACGCGCGACGCCAGCTTGCGACCAGCGCTCCGGATGTGGTGTTCCTCGATCTCGTCTTGCCCGACGGCAAGGGAACCGAGCTCTTCAACGACAAAGCAGCGCTCGCGGACACCGAAGTCGTATTGATCACCGGGCACGCAAGTCTAGAAACCTCGATTGAAGCGTTGCGCTTGGGCGCGACGGACTACTTGATCAAGCCGGTGAGCCCCGGTCAAGTGCAGGGCATCCTGGCACGAGTGATGCGGCCTGGGCAGTTACAGGCAGAAATTTCCGATCTGCGCGTTGAACTCGATCGCAGCGGGCGATTCGGAGATATGTGGGGCGGCTCGCCGTCGATGAAGCGCGTTTACGAGCAAGTGTCACGCGTGGCGGCAACCGCGGTGACGGTGCTCATACAGGGCGAAAGCGGCACCGGCAAGGAATTGGTGGCGCAAACGATTCACTCGCTGAGTCGGCGTCGCAGCCGGCCGTTTCTCGCGATCAACTGCGGCGCCATTTCGCCCCATTTAATGGAGAGCGAAATTTTCGGTCACGAGAAAGGCAGCTTCACCGGTGCCAATCGGCAGCATCTTGGCTTCTTTGAGCGTGCCCACGGCGGAACACTCTTCCTGGATGAAGTCACGGAAATGCCGCCTGACCTTCAGGTCAAGCTGCTGCGGGTTTTGGAGACCGGCACCTTCAACCGGGTCGGATCGACCGAAACGCAGCGTGCCGATGTGCGGGTACTAGGCGCGACCAACCGGGTGCCCGAGCGTGCCGTGGTCGACGGCAAGCTGCGCGAGGATCTTCTGTATCGATTGAATGTCTTTCCTATCCGTTTGCCGCCACTGCGCGAAAGAAGAGAGGACATCGCGCTACTCGCGGACCACTTCCTGGCGGAAATTTGCAAAGAAGAAGGCAAGGAAAAGCGTTTGAGCAAGAGCGCTTACGAACGCATGAACGAGTACGACTGGCCGGGCAACGTGCGCGAGCTCCGCAATGTCGTGCAGCGTGCCTATGTGATGGCGTCTGGCGCAACGATCAGTGATGAATGGCTCGAATTGCAAGCCGGGCGCTCTTCGGCCGGCAACGCGGAGTCGATCCTGTCGGTACGGATCGGCACTACCCTCGCTGATGTGGAACGTGACCTGGTTTTTGCGACGCTCGAACACTTTGAGGGCCACAAGGAACGGACCGCTGCCGCATTGGGCGTGAGTTTGAAGACCCTTTATAACCGGCTGAAGGAATACGGCGGCGAGGGAAATCAGCCTCCGAAAGAGCGCCGCGCCGCCTGAGCGCCTGATCCTGAATGCTCCGTCCCGGTCGCCGGCCGGGCATGTAACTTGCGACTTCTGATTGCTTGCGCCGAAGCTTGTTGTTGTGCGAGGCATGGGCCCGTCGACATGCAAGCAAGGGCTCGAATAAATTAACTTACCCAAAGAGGAGCCACAAAATGATGCAGAAAGCTGCACGTCACACATTGCGAGCGGTGGTCGTGACCACCGCAGCCGCGCTCGTTCTCGCCGCATGCTCGCGTTCCGAACGCCAGGAAGTGCGCACGGAAGCCAAACAGGCAACCAACGCCACCGCCAATGTGGTCGACAATGCCGCGCTTACTACTAAAGTGAAGGCTGCGTTGATTGCCGACGAGATGGTTAAAGGTACGCAGATAAACGTCGATTCCAACAGCGGCACCGTCAAGCTGACGGGGACCGTCGACACTCCGGCCCAGTTGGCGCGCGCGGTCGAAGTCGCCAAGGGCGTTTCGGGCGTGCAGCGCGTCGAGAACAACCTGGCCTCGAGCCCGAATGCCGCCCCGGGCATCGTGCCGGGCACGCAGCCGCCGGGCACTGCCCCGGCCGCCACACCGATGCCGAACAACCCAACACCGCCGGCCAAGAAGCCGTAGCAGCAAGCAGGCATTCTTGTTTGAGCGACGCGGCTGATAAGGGCCGCGTCGCCTTTATTTACTTGGGAGACGTGATGGCAGACAATCAACCAAACACGAAAAGCGAAGTGCAAGGCGAAGGTGATCACAAAGCTGCGCGCCGGTACAACGAGGCGACGCGTGAGTTTGTCCAGGAGGAAGACGTTGCGGAAGCCGCCCGCGACGCACAGCCCCAAAGCGACGGCGAGCAGCAACAGCTCGAACGTGCGGAACAGGTCGGACGAGAACGTGCAAAGGACGAGGATCCGCTGCTTGACCGCCCTGAGGACATCAAGACGGGGAAAAACAATCCGAAGTAGTTACGAGTACGTTAGCACCTCGCCAGCGGTCTTCGCGGGCTCTCGGCGTACGGCATAACGGAAGATGCGGGTCGTCCGTAATGAGTAAGGCATTCGTCAAAGAGTCCGACGATCAGGACGACGATGAGCTTAACCCGCCGCAGATTGCCGGTGTGCGCAACTACATCACGCCCGCCGGGCATCAGCGTTTGAAAGATGAACTTCTGCAATTGTTGAATACGGACCGGCCAGAGGTTGTGCGAACCGTTTCCTGGGCCGCCTCTAACGGGGATCGCTCTGAAAACGGTGACTACATCTATGGCAAAAAGCGCCTCAGAGAGATCGACCGACGCATCCGGTTCCTAACCAAGCGGCTGGATGTGGCCGAAGTTGTCGATCCCGCCGCTCGCGAAGTCACCGAGCAAGTCTTTTTCGGCGCCACTGTGCGCTATGTGCTGCCCGATGGCAGCGAGAACACGGTGACCATTGTTGGCGTCGACGAAGTCGATCCGGCGCGAGGGTTTGTCAGCTGGATTTCGCCGATCGCTGGCGCGTTGCTGAAGGCATACGCCGGCGACACGGTCACGTTGCGCACGCCAGCCGGCACTGAAACGCTCGAAGTGCTCGACGTGAATTACGCCAGATCGTGAGCGTGTGCGCGCGCGTTACTTGTGCCGCCCCCGCGCGGCCGTACGATCTGCTGCACATTCTTGACGCGGCGTAAGGCGCGGATCACGCGCGCCAGGTGCACGCGATCGTGAACTTGAATTTTGAAATGAATCAACGCGAGCCTGGCGTCCTCGTCTTCAAGATGCACGTTGAGGATGTTCGACTCGGCTTCGGCGATGGCGACTGCGATCCGGCCCAGTACACCGCGCTCGTTGAGCGCGCTGACGTCGACCCCGACCGTAAAATTGCTCGCCGGATCCTTGGCCCACTGCAATTCGATCCAGCGATCCGGATCGGCGCGTCGAGCGCGCTGCGCGTGTAAACACTCGGCCTGATGCACCGCCAATCCCTGCCCTTTACGGATGTGCCCGACGATTGCATCGTCCGGGATCGGATGGCAGCAGGTCGCCATCTGCACGGCCATGCCTTCGGTGCCGCGCACAACGACCGGTACCTGGCTGGCCTGCGCAATCGGGCCCGCACTTTGAGGATCCTCGCTCTCGGCCGAATCCAATGCAAGTTGGCGTGCGACAACGGCCGGCAGCTTGCGGCCCAGACCGATATCGGCCAGCAAGTCTTCGCGTGACTTGTTGTCCGATTGTTTGAGGACCTTGCTCCACTGTTCTTCGCCGATATCGCTAAGTGCCAGGCTGAATTGCTGAGCAGCTTGCGCAAGCAGACGCTCACCCAGTTCGACGGACTCGCCGAACTTCATCGTGCGCAGAAAGTGGCGAATCTCCGAGCGCGCCTTGCCGGTTCTGACAAATGAGACCCACGCCGGATTAGGTTTCGCTTCGGGCCCGGTCACGATTTCAACCATGTCACCGTTTTTCAGTTGCGTGCGCAGCGGCTGGATCTCGTTGTTGATGCGGGCGGCAACGGTCTTGTTGCCAACGTCGGTGTGGATGCTGTAGGCAAAGTCGACGGGGGTCGCATCCCGCGGCAGCGCCACGATTCGGCCCTTCGGAGTGAAGATGTAAACCTTGTCAGGAAATAGATCGACTTTGATGTGTTCGAGAAACTCGCTCGAGTCACCCGTCTGACGCTGGATTTCCAACAGCGATTGCAGCCACTGATGCGTTCGCGATTGCAGTTCCGAAAGATCGGAATCGTCGTCTTTGTATAGCCAGTGGGCGGCGACGCCGGTTTCGGCCACATGGTGCATGTCCTTGGTGCGGATCTGAAACTCCACCGGCGTGCCGTAGGGCCCGATCAGCGTCGTGTGCAGGGACTGGTAGCCGTTGACTTTGGGAATCGCGATGTAGTCCTTGAACTTGCCCGGCACGGGCTTGTAGAGACTGTGCAGCGTACCCAGCGCCAGATAACACTGCGCCAGTGTGTCGACCACGACGCGAAAGCCATAGATGTCGAGCACCTGAGAAAACGAAAGCCGCTTGTCGGCCATTTTTCGGTAGATGCCATAGACGGTCTTCTCGCGCCCCTGCACTTCCGCGCGCAGCTTTGCATCCGATAACGACTTGCGCACGGCCACCATCATCTTGCCCAGCACTTCGCGCCGGTTACCACGCGCCGCCAGCACCGCTCGATTGAGCACTTGGTAGCGCAGCGGATACAGGTGCTCGAAGCTCAGCTCCTCGAGCTCTCGAAACAATGTGTTCAACCCGAGCCGGTGCGCAATCGGCGCATAAATTTCCAAGGTTTCACGCGCGATACGGCGGCGGCGCTCGGAATCGACTGCTTCGAGCGTGCGCATGTTGTGCAGCCGATCGGCAAGCTTGATCAGCATCACGCGCACATCGCGCGCCATCGCCAGCAACATCTTGCGAAAGTTCTCGGCCTGGGCCTGCTCGGTTGACGAGAACTGGAGTCGATCCAGTTTCGACACGCCGTCGACCAGATCGGCGACGGTCGAACCGAATCGCTCGATCAATCGCGCTTGCTCGACACCGCAGTCTTCGATGACGTCGTGCAGCAGCGCCGCCTGGATCGCCGCGCCGTCCAGGCGCCATTCGGTCAGTATCTCCGCGACCGCGAGCGGATGTGTGATGTAGGGTGCACCGCTGCGCCGGAATTGGCCTAGATGCGCCTCGTCCGAGAAGCGAAAGGCGTCCTTGATTTTTTGAACGTCGGCGGACGGCAGATACTTTTTGACCCGGTCAGTCAGAGTCGCGACCGTGGCCACTGCGCTCGCAGGTTCGGCGTTCGGCTCAGAGCGCCAGACGGCTTTCCTGAGTGCCTGTGCCGCACGCCGCGCAAAGCCGGGCGCTGCCGGCTCAGCGACGTTCGATACAACCGGGGGATCTTGCGAGTCCATCAGCCGCGCCGGCCACGTCGGGGTCAGGAGCTGATGGGCTCGAGCAGTGCTTCGCTCTAAGTTGGAACCTTGCGCAACATCTCGATGCCCACCTTGCATTGAGCGATTTCGCGTAACGCAGCCACGGGTGGCTTATCGCGCGTGTCGATCTTCGGTGTGTGGCCTTGTGCCAGTTGGCGCGCGCGGTACGCGGCCGCCAGCGCGAGCTGAAAACGGTTCGGGATCTGTTTCAGGCAGTCTTCAACGGTGATGCGAGCCATGGCGGTACCTTCTTGGGATATGACGCCATTTTAGCCGAGCGCGGTGTGTTGGTGCTATCAAATCGGCGCTATCCGATCCCTAATTGCGTGAATAACTCTCGATGGCGGACCTTTTGCGTACTGAACCGCAGTCGCGTCGCAGCCACGATCGCCATCAGATGGGACAGGGCATGCTCGAAATCCTCGTTGATGACGATGTAGTCGAACTCGGGCGCGTGCTCCATTTCGCTACGGGCGGCCAACAGCCTGCGCGCGATCACGGCCGGCGAATCCTGCCCGCGCTTTTTCAAGCGCGCTTCGAGCGCGTCGATCGACGGTGGCAGGATAAAAATTCCGACACCATGTGCGAACTGAGCTTTGACCTGGCGCGCGCCTTGCCAGTCTATTTCGAGCAGAACGTCGATCCCGCTGCGTATTCGCTCCTCGATCCAGACCCGCGACGTCGAGTAGTAGTTGCCGTGCACCTCGGCACTTTCGATGAACTCGCCGGCCGAGCGCCGCCGCTTGAACTCATCGACTCCGACGAAGTGATACTCGCGCCCGCTCCGTTCGCCAGGGCGCGGCGCGCGGGTCGTAAATGAAACCGACAACTGAATGTTCGGCTCGCGCGCGAGCAGCGCATTGACCAGCGTTGATTTCCCGGCGCCGGAAGGTGCGACCACCATGAACAGGTTGCCTGCATCGCGGTCATCGAATGGGGTTGCAACTGGGGATGGGGTTGCCATCGGCGGGCGTTACTCGAGGTTCTGTATCTGTTCGCGCATCTGCTCGATGACGATCTTCAGTTCAACCGACGCGTTGGTCATTTCGATCGCCGCGGCTTTCGAACCCAGGGTATTCGCTTCACGATTGAGTTCCTGCATCAGAAAGTCGAGCCGCCGCCCGACGGCACCCCCCGCCCGCAGCACGCGCCGCACTTCGACCACGTGCGTAGCAAGGCGCTTGATCTCCTCATCGACGTCCATTTTCAGCGCGTACAGCGTGACCTCCTGACGAATGCGCTCCGAGACTTCTTCACGCGTCAGCGTTGATGCTCCCGACAGCGCCGGTCCCAACGCTTTTTCCAGCCGCTCATTTAACTTGCGCTCGACGGCGGCGATCAGTTCGGGCGCACGCTCGACCAATTGCGCAGCAATCTGCTCGATCTGCTTACACTGAGCCTGCAAAATGGTGCTCAGCGCCAGGCCCTCGCGGCGCCTCGATTCCGCCAATGCCGCGAGCGCTTCGATAAGCGCCGCCGACACTTGCGCGCGCAGCACGTCGGGCTCTGCACCGGGCGTTTCCACGACACCGGGCCAGCTCAGCACATCGGCTGTGCTGATCGGCGCGACCGCGGGCAGGCTGCGCGCCACCTGCGATGCGAGGGCCGCGAGCTGCTCCAATGCCGCTGAATTCAGTTGCGGCTCGCTTTCGCCCGCACCGCGCGCGATCGAGATGCGGCACTCGACTTTTCCGCGTGCGATCTGCGCGGCGATCGTTTCTCGCACGACCGCTTCGGTACCGCGCAAGTCGTCGGGCATTTTCATCGACAGGTCGAGGAAGCGGGAGTTGACCGAACGCAGTTCGAGCGTTAGACGGCCCAACGCGGTTGGCCGCGCAGCACTCGCGAAGCCGGTCATGCTGGCGACGGGTTTCACGGCAGATTCAACGGGAAAGCAACGATGAAAGCGGCGAAAGCAACATCATCAAGGGCGAGTTATCAAGAGATATCGGGGACGGTTGGCGCAGGTTTAAGACGAAAACAGGCGAAAACGCACCTTATTGTTGTTACGGTCCACCGAGTCCTATTGGCTAGAATCGCCGCGGTTCCCAAAATGCAACACGATGCCCGCGCAAACCAACTCATCGTTACCTGAAAGCCTCGAGGTCGGCGGATATCGCATTGTAAAGAAGATATCTTCAGGCGGATTCTCGATCGTCTATCTGGCGACCGATGAACAAGGCAACTCGGTGGCGATCAAGGAATACATGCCGGCCGCTCTGGCGCAGCGCAAGCCGGGCGAGCTGGCGCCTTACATCGCGCCCGAGAATTTGAACACCTACCGCATCGGCCTGAAGTGCTTCTTCGAGGAAGGCCGGGCGCTCGCGTCGATCTACCACCCGAACATCGTTCGCGTGATCAATTTTTTTCGCGCGAACGAGACGGTATACATGGTGATGCACTACGAATCCGGTCGCTCGCTGCAGGAACACGTATTGCGCAACCGGAACAAGGACCAGAAAGACGTTTTGTCCGAGCGCTTCATCCGGCGCGTGTTCGCGCAGGTGATGAATGGGTTGCGCGAAGTGCATTCGAATCGCTTGTTGCATCTCGACGTCAAACCCGCCAACGTGTACCTGCGGATGGACGGCACGCCGATCCTGCTCGATTTCGGCGCGGCGCGGCAGACGCTGCAGAGAGACATCAGCAAGACCTATCCGATGTATACGCCGGGCTTCGCCGCGCCCGAGCTGTACAAGCGCGATGCCGAGCTTGGCCCGTGGACCGACGTGTATTCGATCGGATCGTGCGTCTATGCGTGCATGTCGGGCATGCCGCCGCAGGAATCAGACCATCGGCTCAAGGAAGACAAGATGCCGACCGCGCTGCGCTCGTTTCGCGGTTTGTACTCGAATCAGTTGATCTCGATGGTTGAGCGCTGTTTGCGGCTCAATTCATTGGAACGGCCGCAGACGGTGTTCGCGGTGCAAAAGGAGCTGCTGCAAAACGTGCCCGAGCGGCCCGAGTTCTCGATGGCCGAGCGCACCGGTGCGCGCTGGCGCAACCTGCAGGAGCGGGTCACCCGTTTCATGAAGGATCACAACATCACCTGGTTCTAAGAGGCGCACAAAAGTGCACCCCTACTTTTGTGCGATTGGTTTGCAAAAAATCGCTGGCAAAGCCAGACGATTTTTTGAGAGTAACTGCGTGCAAAAGGCGCGAAACTTGGTCGCGTTGTAGCAGATCTCTCGAGCGATCGTTCCTTCATGCGTTTTTCCGTTTACCAAGAGAGCAAGAAAGGCGGCCGGCGGATCAACCAGGATCGCATGGGGTACCTGTACACGCGCGATTCGATGCTGATGCTGGTGGCCGACGGGATGGGGGGTCACGCGCGCGGCGAGGTGGCTTCGCAGCTGACGCTGCAAACGTTGGCATCGATTTATCAGCGCGATGCCAAGCCGCTGTTGCCTGACCCGGTGCGCTTTCTCGAAGATTCGGTGCTGGCCGCACATCGCGAATTGCATCGGTACCGGGCCGAGCACAGTCTGCCCGAGGCGCCGCGCACGACACTGGTGGCGTGCATCGTGCAACAAGGCGTTGCGATCTGGGCACACGTGGGTGACTCCCGGCTGTACATGATTCGCGGCGGGCGCATTCTGGATCGCACAATCGACCATTCGCGCGTGCACCACCTGGTGCAATCGGGCTTGATACGCCCCGAAGACGCGAAGGATCATCCCGAACGCAATCGCATATTCAACTGCATCGGCGCCTACGTCGCACCGACGGTCGAGATCAGCCGGCCGGTGGCTTTGCGCAACGGCGACACGCTGCTGCTGTGTTCGGACGGCCTGTGGGGCACGTTGAACGATCGTCAAGTCGCCGACGCTTTCGTCGGCAAGACGGTCATGCGCGCGGTGCCGGAGTTAATAGAGCTCGCGCTGGAGCTGGGCGGACCCGAGTCGGATAACTGCACCGGCGTCGCGATGACCTGGGCCGGCACCGAGTCTATGGAGATGGTGCCGCCGAGCGAGGCACCGGTATCGACGTTGCTGATTCCCGAGGGGACGGTTGCATCGACGATTCAGATGCCAAGAGTCGGGGAGCCAGGCGTCGACGAAGAGCTGTCCGAAGAGCAAATCGACGACGCTGTCGCCGAAATCCAGAAGGCGATTCAGCGCAGCGGCAAACTCGTCGCAAAATAGCGAGTTACGTTCAGGGAAGCGTGCGGCTCCGCCCCACGCAAAAGCTAATGATTTCAAGTTCACGGCCCAGCGGCCGTCGCCCCGATGAGTTGCGTCCGGTGCGCCTGCTGCGCAATTTCACCAAGCATGCGGAAGGCTCTGTACTGGTCGAGTTCGGCGATACCCGCGTTATTTGCACTGCGAGCGTCGAAGAACGCGTTCCTGCGTTCCTGAAGGGCAAAGGCGAGGGCTGGGTGACCGCCGAGTACGGCATGCTTCCGCGCTCGACGCATACGCGCTCGGACCGCGAAGCCGCGCGCGGCAAGCAAGGCGGCCGCACCCAGGAAATCCAGCGACTGATCGGGCGCAGTCTGCGCGCTGTGTTCAATCTGGCGGCGCTTGGCGAGCGCTCGCTGCACATCGATTGCGACGTCATTCAGGCCGACGGTGGAACGCGCACAGCGGCGATCACGGGCGGTTATGTCGCCGCGTACGACGCCTGCCGCTGGCTGCGCGCGCGCGGGATGATCGATAACGTACCGTTGTCGGATTTTGTGGCGGCGGTATCGGTCGGTCTGCATCGAGGCGTCCCGGTGCTCGATCTCGATTACGTCGAAGATTCGGGCTGCGATACCGACATGAACGTGGTGATGACCGGCACCGGCGGCTTCGTTGAAGTCCAGGGCACAGCGGAGGGCGCGCCGTTTACCGCGCAACAAATGGAGTCGATGCTGCAATTGGCGGACGGGGGCATCCGCTCGCTGATTGCCGCGCAGAAGCACGCGCTCGAGTTGTGAGCCGGCGCCGCATCGTGCTGGCCTCCAACAACGCGGCAAAGCTGCGCGAGATGTCGACGCTTTTGCACGGCTCGGCCTGGGGACTCGTGGCGCAAGGCGAATTAGGCGTCGGCGCGGCCGACGAGCCGCATCTGACGTTCATCGAAAATGCGCTTGCCAAGGCGCGTCACGCGTCGGCGCTGACTGAAATGGCGGCGCTGGCCGACGACTCGGGAATCTGCGTGGATGCCTTGAACGGTGCACCCGGCGTCTCATCCGCGCGCTTCGCGGGCGATTCGGCGAATGATCAGAGCAACAACGCGGAGCTGCTGCGGCGACTCGCCGGCGTCACAGGCCGGCAGGCGCATTACACGTGTGTGCTCGTCGCCGTTCGCACGGCTGGCGACGCAGAGCCTCTGATCGTCGATGCGCGCTGGGACGGCGAGATTGCGCAGGCGCCGCGCGGCCACGGCGGCTTCGGCTACGACCCGTTGTTCTATCTTCCTGACCTCGGCGTGACCGCCGCCGAGCTCGATCCCGCGCACAAAAATCGGATCAGTCATCGAGGCCTTGCCCTGCGGGCCTTAGCGAAGAAGATGGTTGACTGGCGCTGATGTCTTCGATCATCGAGATCAAGCCCGAACAGTCGCCAGCGCACGTGGCGGACGTGTCGACGTATCTTCGCCCCGGCAGCATCAACCTGCCGGCGCTGCCGCCACTGTCGCTCTACGTTCACTACCCGTGGTGCGTACGCAAGTGCCCGTATTGCGACTTCAATTCGCACGAGGCGAGCCCGCAGGGCGCTCCCGAAGATGATTACCTGGACGCGCTGCGCGCGGATCTGGAAGCCGCGCTGCCGCTCGTCTGGGGACGCCGCATCATCAGCGTCTTCATCGGCGGCGGAACGCCGAGTTTGATGAGCGCGCGAGCGGTGGACCGCTTGCTGTCGGACGTTCGCGCGCTGCTGCCGCTCGCAGTCGATTGCGAAGTCACCCTCGAAGCGAACCCGGGCACGTTCGAAGCGGAACGGTTTGCGGCATACCGCGCCTCAGGCGTGAATCGGTTGTCGATTGGTATCCAATCGTTCGACGAGCAAAAGCTGGAGGCGCTCGGCCGGATACACGATCGCGCGCAGGCATTTGCCGCGATTGACATCGCGCATCGGCACTTCGAGAACTTCAACCTGGACTTGATGTACGCGCTCCCCGGTCAGTCGCTCGCCGAGTTGCAGGACGACATCAACCACGCGCTCGCTGCGCAGCCGCCGCATTTGTCGCTGTATCAGCTGACGTTGGAGCCAAACACCGTGTTCGCGAAACATCCGCCGGCGCTACCCGACGAAGACGCGTCGGCAGCGATGTACGACTGGCTCGAGGTGCGGACGTCGGACGCCGGGTATCGTCGCTACGAAGTGTCGGCGTTTTCAAGACCGGGCCGCGACTGCCGGCATAACCTGAACTACTGGACGTTCGGCGATTACCTTGGCATTGGCGCTGGCGCGCATAGCAAGATCTCTTTTCCGCATCGCGTCGTCCGCCAGGTGCGGTTTCGCCAGCCGGCGTCCTATCTGCAACGCGCAGCGGGCGGCGAATTCGTGGCGCAAAGCCACGAAGTGTCGCGTGATGAGCTGCCCTTCGAATTCATGCTGAACGCCTTGCGGTTGACCGAAGGGGTAGCGAGCGATTCCTTTTATCAAAGAACCGGCTTGTCACTCAGCTCCATCGAATCGAAACTAAACGTGGCGGAGCAGCGTGGTTTGCTGGCTCGCGACCACCGGACGTTTGGTCCCACGCCGCTCGGTATGCGTTTCCTGTCGGATCTGCAGGCGCTTTTTCTGGCAACGCCCGCGCCCAAACCGGGTGCCTGCTGACGCCCGGTTTCGGGGCATACTGCACCATAAACGAGCGGCTTCCGAGGCCGTTTGGCTTCGCGAGTCCCGTGTCGGAACGCTGTAACCGCTTGATGCACGAGGTAGTGCAGCCCTCGGCCGGCAGTTGTTCGGTTTTGGCACAATTAGTGCGATGCGCTGCAGCAGCAAATGGCGATAAAAAATTATCGCGTCACCACCCCTAACGGCTAGGAGAACCTGGAATGGCGACGGCCAAAGACGTAATGAAAACAATAAAAGACAACGAAGTGTTGTTCGTCGACCTTCGTTTCACCGATACCAAAGGCAAGGAGCAGCACGTCTCGGTGCCCGTCAAAGCGTTCGAGGACGACAAGTTCGAGTTGGGGCACGCTTTCGACGGCTCGTCGATCGCCGGCTGGAAGGGGATTGAAGCGTCCGACATGCTGCTGATGCCGGATCCCGGCACGGCGCGGATGGACCCGTTTCGTGAAGAGAACACGCTGATCCTCACCTGCGACGTGATCGAGCCGTCGACCGGCAAAGGATATGACCGCGATCCACGCTCGCTCGCCAAGCGCGCCGAGGCGTATTTGAAATCGACGGGTGTCGGCGACATCGCGTACTTCGGTCCCGAGCCTGAGTTCTTCATCTTTGATGCGGTCACATGGAGCGTCGACATGTCGGGCTCGATGGTGCGCATCAAGTCCGAAGAGGCGCCGTGGTCGACCGGCATCGACTACGAAGCGGGCAACCTGGCGCATCGCCCTGCGCTGAAGGGCGGCTACTTTCCGGTGCCGCCGACCGACTCGTTGCAGGATATTCGCTCGGAAATGTGCCTGCTGCTCGAGCAGCAGGGCGTCGAAGTCGAGGTGCATCATCATGAAGTCGCGGCGCCGGGGCAGTGCGAGATCGGCACCAAGTTCACGACGCTCACCAAGCGCGCCGATTGGCTGCAGATCCTCAAGTACACGGTGTGGAACGTCGCGGCGAGCTACGGCAAGACGGCGACGTTCATGCCGAAGCCGGTCGTGGGCGACAACGGCTCGGGCATGCACGTGCATCAGTCGATCTGGAACGGCAGCACGAACCTCTTTGCCGGCAACGGCTACGCCGGTCTCTCGGACTTCGCACTGCACTACATCGGGGGGATCATCAAGCACGCGCGCGCATTGAATGCGATCACCAATCCCGGCACCAATTCGTACAAGCGGCTGGTGCCAGGGTTCGAGGCGCCGGTGAAACTGGCTTACTCGGCGCGCAACCGCTCGGCATCGATTCGCATTCCTTACGTTCCGAACCCGAAAGGGCGCCGCATCGAAGTACGCTTCCCCGATCCGACCGCCAACGGGTATATGGCGTTTGCCGCGATGATGATGGCCGGGCTCGATGGTGTGCAGAACAAGATCCATCCGGGCGAGCCCGCCGACAAGAACCTGTACGACCTGCCGCCGGAAGAAGACGCGAAGATTCCGACGGTATGTTCGTCGCTCGAGCAGGCGCTCGAGTACCTGGACAACGACCGCGAGTTTTTGACGCGCGGCGGCGTGTTCAGCAACGATCTGATCGACGCCTACATCGCGCTCAAAATGGACGAGGTCACGCGCTTTCGGATGACGACTCATCCGCTCGAATTCGACATGTACTACAGCTCGTAGAGTCGCGGCGGCGCGACGAAAAGCGGGGCGGCCAGTTGGAGCACCAGCGCGCCCTCCCACGAATGCGGGAACTGGACCGTCAAGACGGCTTACTCCGTGGATGCAACCGCGAAGTACTGACTTACACTGCGCGCCTCTCGCCTGCCAGGGAATCGCCCCGTGACGCGTCTTGCCTCAGTCCTCGGTTTCGTTTCCTGCGCCTTATTGTCGACCGGCGTGTCGGCGCAATCCTCCGAAATTTTTGTCTGCGTCGGCGAAAATGGGGAGAAGCAGTTCACCAACACCGGCAATGTCAAGACCTGCAAGCGCATGGACGTGCAGCCGATCTTGACGCTGCCGGCGTCGCGTGTGCCGCAAGCCAGGAGCGCAGTGCAACCCTCGGCCGAGCCGCGCGCATCGGTATCGCCGGCCAGCTTTCCGCGGGTCGACGGCGACACGCAGCGCACACGCGACAGCGATCGGCGGCGCATTCTGGAAGACGAGCTGCGGGCCGAGGAAGAGCGCCTGGCCAAACTCAAGTCCGAGTTCAACAACGGCGAGCCCGAGCGGCGCGGCGATGAACGCAACTTCGTGCTTTACAAAGAGCGCACGCAGCGTTTGCAGGAAGACATCGCTCGCACCGAGAACAACGTCCGCGCGCTCGCGCGCGAGATGTCGCTTCTCAAAATCCAGTAGGTCGGTTTTCCTCGTTACGCTGGGCCGCGCATGAGCGCGGTCGAGCTGTTCGCACTGACTCAGCATTCCTACGACGGCCTCGACCTGCTGTCGACGGCGGTGTTGCTGGTCGACAGTGGCGGAAGGGTCGCCCATGTCAATCAGTCGGCCGAGCTGCTCTTCGATACATCGCGCAAGACGCTGGTGGGTCAGCTCGCGTGCCGGGTGTTGGGTGATGACGCGGAGATGCGGCAGTTGGTTGGGGATGCGCAAGCCAACGCCTTTGGGCAGCGCAAGCAAATCATGGAACTGCGCAGGCTGGGGCGCGATCCACTGCCGGTGCGTGTGATCGCCGCCGTCCAGTTCGTTGACAACATTCCGCTGGTGCTCGAGATCACCGAGATCGAGCAACAACTAAAGGTCGACCGCGAAGAGCGGCAGATCGGTTTGACCGAAGCAAACCGCGAGCTGCTGCGCAATCTTGCGCACGAGATCAAGAATCCGCTGGGCGGCGTGCGTGGCGCCGCGCAGTTGCTCGAAGCCGAGCTTGCGAGCAGCGAGCAGCGCGAATACACGCGCGTCATCATCGCGGAGGCCGATCGGCTGCATGCGCTGGTCGATCGCTTGCTGATGCCGCATCGCTCTCCGCGTGTGGTCTCGGATGTCAATATTCACGAAGTGTGCGAGCGGGTGCGGCTGATCATGGTCTCCGAGTTCCCGCGCGGGCTGGCGATCACGCGTGATTACGACGCGAGTGCTCCCGAGTTTCGCGGCGACAAGGAGCAGCTGATCCAGGCCCTTCTCAACGTCGTGCGTAACGCCGCCCAGGCGCTCGACGGGCGCATCGCGGCTGGAGACGCCGAAATCGTGTTGCGCACCCGCGTCGCGCGGCAAGTGACGATTGCGCGCGCGCGGCACCGGCTGGCACTCGATCTGCATGTCGTCGACAACGGCCCCGGGATTGCTGATCATCTGAAGGACCGGATTTTCTTTCCGTTGGTATCGGGCCGCGACGGTGGCAACGGGCTCGGTCTAACGCTTGCGCAAACGTTCATTCAGCAACACGACGGCATGATCGAAGCCGACAGTCGCCCGGGCCGCACCAATTTCCGGATCCTGATCCCACTGGCATGAAACCCGTCTGGATCGTCGACGACGACCGCTCGATACGCTGGGTGCTGGAAAAAGCGCTCGCGCGCGAGAACATTCCCTGTAAGGCATTTAGTGGCGCGCAGGAAGTGTTGTCCGAACTCGAGCACGACACTCCCCAGGTTCTGGTGTCGGACATCCGCATGCCCGGCGTCAACGGCACCGAGCTATTGCGGGCGGTCAAGCGCAAGCATCCCGCACTGCCGGTGATCATCATGACGGCGTTCTCGGACCTCGACAGTGCGGTGTCTTCCTTTCAGGGTGGCGCATTCGAATATCTTCCGAAGCCGTTCGACCTCGACAAGGCGGTCGAGTTGATCCGGCGCGCCGTCGATGAAAGCGTGCGCGAATCGCAGGCCGATGAGTCGCCGTCGGACGTCCCGGAAATTCTGGGACAGGCGCCGTCGATGCAGGAAGTGTTTCGCGCGATCGGCCGCCTGTCTCAGTCAAATGTGACGGTGCTGTTGACCGGCGAGTCGGGCAGCGGCAAGGAGGTCGTCGCGCGTGCGCTGCACAAGCACAGCCCGCGCACACAGATGCCGTTCATCGCACTCAACATGGCGGCGATTCCGCGTGACCTGCTCGAAAGCGAATTGTTCGGCCACGAGCGCGGCGCGTTCACCGGCGCCCAGGCAATGCGGCGGGGCCGCTTCGAGCAGGCCGCAGGCGGGACTCTGTTTCTCGACGAAATCGGCGACATGCCGTCAGAGCTGCAGACGCGCTTGTTGCGTGTGTTGTCGGACGGAACGTACTACCGTGTCGGCGGGCATCAGCCGATCAAGGCTGCTGCGCGCGTGATCGCCGCGACTCATCAGAACCTCGAAGAGCGGGTGCGCCAGGGTTCTTTCCGCGAAGATCTGTACCACCGCTTGAATGTGATCAAGCTGCGGCTACCGTCGCTGCGCGAGCGTCGCGAAGACATCGCGCTGCTGGCGCGCCACTTCCTCGCCAAGAGCGCAGCGGAGCTTGCGGTCGAACCCAAGCGCTTATCCGACGAGGCTTTGGCTTTCGTTAGCCAGCTGCCGTTTCCCGGCAACGTGCGGCAGCTCGAGAATCTCTGTCATTGGTTGACCGTGCTCGCTCCGGCACAAATCGTGAAAGTCGAAGATCTGCCGCTGGAAATCCGGCACGACACGGGATCGCCACTGAGCACGGCGGCGCCGGCAGGCGCCGCGACTGCGGTCAACGGAGCTCCGCTGCCGATGCTGGTACCGCCTGCGACGGCGTGGTCGGATCAGGACTGGCTGACGCAACTGACCGCAGAAGTCGAACGCCGGTTAAAGGCCGGCACCCCAGACGTGATGGACGCGCTGGCGCGCGAATTCGAAGCGACGGTGATCCGCACTGCGCTCAAGCACACCCACGGGCGGCGGATCGATGCCGCTACGCGCCTTGGCCTGGGGCGCAACACGATCACTCGCAAGATTCAGGATCTCGGGTTGGAAGAGTAAGTCCGGCACGCTGAACCTGAAGTCCCTGCATTTCGTCGCACCTCGCCGCAGTTCGTCGCAGCGCCGGTGACGCCCATCCCGGGTCGAGGATAATCGCGCCCCATTACGGGTGCCTGGCCACGAGTCATGCATCCCAGGGGGATTCTTGGAATGCGTAAGCGCACAGGATGGATACTGACCGCGGCGTTGGCTGCCGTCGGGATCGCGGGCGCCGCGATCGCGATCTCGTCGAAGAAGGCAGACGGAGACTCCGCAAAGAAGCGGGAGCGCCCGCCGCTTGAATTTGCGCAACGCGACGTCGTCTCGCTGCAAGCGAAGCGTCTGGCGGTTGAGCTCGCGGTGCCGGGCTCGGTGCACGCCGTTTCGCAGGCGACCGTGCGCGCCAAGCTGTCGGCGGAAGTCAAACGGGTGCTGGTCCGTGAGGGCGACCGTGTCACTGCCGGTCAGTCGATCGCGGAGTTCGATACTGCGCAGTTACGCGCGCAAATGGCCGAGCGCAAGGCGGCGCTCGAGTCTTCGCGTGCGCAGTTGGCGATGGCCGACCGCACGCGGCAGGCAAACTCGCAACTGCTTAAGCAGAACTTCATTTCGCAGAATGCGTTCGATACCGCCAGTAGCGCACATCAAGTGCAGATTGCGGCTGTTGCGACCGCTCAGGCACAGCTCGAGCTGACCCAACTGTCGATGACCGATGCCGTCGTGCGCGCGCCCATTTCCGGAACGGTATCGAAGCGTCATGTGCAGCCCGGCGAGAAGGTGAGCTTCGATGCGCCCTTGCTGTCGATCGTCGATCTGGCACAGCTGGAGGTGCAGGCACAGGTGCCGATCTCCGACGTCACTCAGATTCGCAAGGGCATGCCGGCTCAGATCAGCGTCGAGGGCATCGACGGTCGCAAGTTTGAGGGAGGGGTCGAGCGCATCAATCCAAGCGCGGAGCCCGGAACGCGCACGATCAATGTCTATGTGTCGCTCGCGAATGAGGATTCTTTGTTGAAGGCCGGCATGTTCGCGCGCGTGCTGCTGACGATTTCTCCGGAAATCGAAGTCCCTGCGCTGCCGCTGTCGGCAGTGCGCACCGAAGCTGCGCAGACTTTCGTATGGGTCGTCGTCGATGAGAAACTCGCCCGCCGCAACATCGCCACCGGCAAGCGCGACGAGCGGGCCCAGCTGATCGAAGTGACCTCGGGATTGGCGCCGGGGGAAGTCGTGCTCGCCACCAAGTTCGACAATCTGAAGGATGGACTCGCCGCGAAAGTGATCAGCCTGGCTGCCGAGTCGAGCGTCGCCGACAGAAATCGCCAGGCGCCGGCGAGAAACTAGCTCCGAGAATCCGCCGATGTGGATCACGCGCGTTTCGATCAATCACCCCGTGTTTGCCACGATGGTGATGGTGGCGCTCACCGTACTCGGGCTCTTTTCGTACGCCAAGCTAGGGGTCGAAGCGATGCCGGATGTGCGTCCGCCGGTCGTGTCGATCCAGGTGCGCTATCCGGGCGCGTCGCCCGAGCAGGTTGAAAACGACATCGCCAAGCCGATCGAGAATGCCGTCAACACGGTGGCCGGCGTCAAGCGCATTCTGTCCGCGTCGTACGAGGGCATCTCGTATTCATGGATCGAGTTCCGGCTGGACGTCGACACCGACCGAGTGACGCAGGAAGTGCGCGACAAGATTGCGCAGATCCGCGCCGGATTTCCGCGCGACGTCAAAGACCCGGTCGTACAACGCGGCGGCGACGAGAACGACGAGCCGGTGGCTTTTTATGCCTTGTTGGGGACCGGTCTGTCGCAGCGCCAGTTGACGACGCTCGGCGAGCAGGTCGTGCAGAAAGGCTTCGAACGCGTGAGCGGCGTCGGTCGGGTTTCGCTCGGCGGCACCGTGACTCGCGAGATCCAGGTGCGGGTCGACCCGGGACGTCTGACGGCTTTCGGCCTGACCGTCGATCAAGTTGTCACCGCGCTGCGCAATGCGAATGTCAGCGTGCCGGTCGGCACGATCAGCAACAACACGGTCGAAGCCATTGTGCGCGTCGACGGCCGCATCGAAGACCCGGCTAATTTCGGCAAGATCATCGTCGCGCGCAAAAGCGGGGCGCCGATCCTGCTGTCGCAGGTCGCCGAAATATTCGATACCGAGCGCGAGCGCAGCTCGATCGCCCGTATCAACGGGGCTCCGGCGATCAGCTTCTACGTATTCAAGGCGCAGGACGCCAACATCGTGCAGGTCGGCGACAGTCTGAAGATCGCCGCCGAAGACATCCGCAAGCTGTTGCCGGCAGGCACCGAGCTGAAGCTGCTGCGCTCGACCTCGGACTTCGTCAAGGGCGCGGTCAATAACGTCAAGGTGACGATCATCGAAGGCGCGCTGCTGACCGTGCTGATTGTCTTCCTCTTCCTCGGCAGCTGGCGCAGCACCGTGATTACGGGACTCACGCTGCCGATCGCGGTCATCGCAACCTTCATTGCGCTCCGCGTGTTCGGCTTTACGTTGAACTATATGACGATGATGGCGTTGAGCCTGTGCATCGGCCTGTTGATCGACGATGCGATCGTGGTGCGCGAGAACATCGTGCGCCATATCCACATGGGAAAAGACCACTACACGGCGGCGCGCGAAGGGACCGACGAGATCGGTCTTGCCGTGCTGGCGACTACGTTCTCGATCGTGGCGGTGTTCGTGCCGATCGCGTTTATGGGCGGCATCGTCGGGAAGTTTTTCTATCCGTTCGGCATCACTGTTGCAGTGGCGGTGCTGGTGTCGATGTTCGTCAGCTTCACGCTCGATCCGATGCTTTCTGCGGTCTGGCGCGATCCGCCGCGCGGCATGCACGATGCGCGCTTCGTCGGCCCGGTGCTGCGCGCCTTCGATCGCTTCATGGACCGCGTGCATGCGATCTATGGCCGGCTGCTCGGCTGGGTCCTGTCGCCGCGCCAATGGACGCTTGGCACGACTGTGCCGAAACTCAATGTTCCGGTCGGCCTGCCGTCGATCGGAGTTTGGCGCGCACTGCGCACGCTCGAAGTCCGCCACCTGAAACCACGCTTTGCAACGATCAGCCCGCGCGGAATCACGTTGTGGATTGCGGCGCTAAGTTTTGCGCTTGCGATTCCGATTGGCGGAATCGTGGGCACCGAGATGATGCCGGAGAGCGACCAAAGTTTTACCAGCGTGCGGCTGACGATGCCGGTTGGCTCCAGCCTTGAGTACGCCGACGAGCGCGTCAAGCGTGTCGAACAGGCGCTGCGCGAGTTCAAGGAGATCGACTCGATCGACACCGGCATCGGCACCGAGGGCGCGAAGAACACCGGCCGCCTGAATTTGAAACTCGTACCGCGCTCGGAACGGGATCGCTCGCAGAAAAAGCTCGAACAGGCGATCCGCCGGCGGCTCGCGGCGATTCCCGGGATCGAGATGAAAGTGGGTTGGGGCGGCCCGATTTATGTCGCGCTGCTCGGCAACAACGACGCGGAAATGCAGCGCGTGATCGCCGACTTGCGACAGAAAATCCTGTCGATTCGCGGCATTACCGATATTGAAGTGTCGGCGAAGGAGGGCACACCGGCGCTGTCGGTTCGTCTGAAGCCCGAGCTGGCGTCCGAGTACGGCGTCACGTATGCGCAGCTCGGCACGACGCTGCGGGCGCTGATCGGCGGCGAAAATTCCGGCTACTGGCTTGCGCCGGACGGCCAGAACTACGAAGTGATCACGCAGATTCCGCGCGCGAGCCGTACCGTCGTCGACGATATCTCGGGCTTGAACATCGCCACCGGCCGGCAGATGGCCGACGGCACGCCCGAGGTGATTCCGCTGCGCGCGATTGCCAATATCGAGCGGACTTTCAATCCTGAGAACATCCGGCGCCAGGATTTGCAACGCAGAATTGCTTTGTGGGCCAACGTGGAAGGGCGCCCATCGGGCGATGCGGGCAAAGAAGTGCAGGCGATGGTGAAAGCCTACGAGCTGCCGCCGGGATTGCGTTTCGATGTCGGCGGCCAGATTCGCGAGCAGGAAGAAGTCAACGCAGCGATCTTCGGGGCGCTCGCACTCGCGGTGATCTTCATCTACATCGTGCTCGCCTCGCAATTCGGCAGTTTCCTGCAACCGCTTGCGATCATGGCGTCGCTCCCGTTGTCGATTGTCGGCGTCATGCTCGCGCTCCTGATTACCAATACGACGCTGAACATCTTCTCGATGATCGGCATCGTGTTCCTGATGGGGCTCGTGACGAAAAACGCCATTCTGCTGGTTGACTTTGCGAACAAGGGCCAGCGCGAGGGCCGGACGCGCAACGATGCTTTGCTCGCTGCAGGTCAAGTGCGCCTGCGTCCGATCCTGATGACCACGGCGGCGATGATATTCGGCATGTTGCCGTTGGCGATCGGGCTCGGCGAAGGTTCCGAGCAGCAGGCGCCGATGGGGCGCGCCATTATCGGCGGTGTGATCACGTCAACACTGTTGACGCTGGTCGTGGTGCCCGTGCTCTACACATATCTGGATGCGCTGGAACGGCGTTTGAAAGGGCGCCGTCACGGCGCGCCGGCGCTGACGCACCAACCCGCCAAGAATGCTGAGTAAGGCCTAGTCATAATCGCCATCTCCGATGGAGTTGACGCGATGAGCATCGAACCCGCAAGGTCGATCGATTCGAACGACGCCGCCAGCGCAGAACGAGCGCGCCGCAGGCTTGTAGCCGAAAAGGGCTTCTACGTTCACCTCGTAACAGGAACTGATGGAGGAGGAGCGCCGGCGCGGCTGACCCCGATTCGCTCTCGCTGATGACGCGCCCGGTCTCATGGCTTGAACACGACCCAGACGAGCGCATCGTTCGATGGGGCTGGATGATATGGATCGCGTGGGGCGTCATCGGCGGCACTCTGTGGTTGACCGATATCAGGGCCGGCACTGGGGCGCTGAGCCTGGTGTTGGTCGCGCCTTTCTGGGGACTTTGGCTTCTCTGGCCCGGCTACCGCACTCTGCGCGGGTGGTGGCGGTGGCAGTCTGACAGCGTCTCAGCCGAGTGGAACGGGTCCTACTACGAATTCGACGGCCGTCAGATACGGATGCTGATGCAGGGCGATTCGATCTGGATTGCCGCCACCGACGTGTTCGATGCCCTCGATCTGCACGGCCGCCAACGCGACGTTGCGCGCGTGCGCCAGATTGCAGGACGCGACGGCCTCGCCAGACCGCCCGGCACGCGACTGCTGGCATTTTCCGAAATCGGAATTAAGGCGTGGCTCGATCGCCGCACCGATCCGGTCGCCCACAAGTTCTCACGCTGGCTGGACAAGCAGGTGATCGCACCGTATCGCAAACGTCAGGAGATTGCAGCGGACGGCGGAGCAGAAAGCAAGGCGCGGTGAAGCCGGTCGCGGTGCGCAAGCGGCGGGCAGCGCTGCGCTGCCTGGGCGTCGGGCACTTCGTGCCTTCTCTGCGGTACTCGCGCCATCGGCGGGCCTGCAAACTCACTCCCTGCGGTCGTTCAGACAGGCAGGCCCTTAAGGACCCGCTGGCGCTCCGCTCCTCGACGACG
>JACCSD010000044.1 GCA_013813185.1 Burkholderiaceae bacterium | reverse complement strand
CAATGAGTCGAGATCGTGATTGCGGTGCGGTTCGAGCACGTACGATTGCAGTTGCGTGTCGTGCGCAATGCCGGCGAGCCGAATACCGTGATTCGCAAACGCGTGCATCTGATACTTCATGTTGTGCCCGAGCTTGCGTTGATGCGGGCTTTCGAGCCAGGGTCGAAGCTGCTCGAGCACATCGTCCAACGGCAGCTGCTTCGGGGCGCCGGCGTAGCGATGCGCGAGCGGGAGGTAGCACGCGTTCAGCGATTCGACCGACAGCGAAGTGCCGACCAGTTGCGCCGCAAGCGGGTCGAGCGACGTCGTCTCGGTGTCGATCGAAGTCAGATCGGCCGCGCCGATTTTCGCCAGCCATGCCTCGAGCTGTTCGTACGAGAGCACGGTTTCGTACTCGACATTGGGCCGCGTTTGCGCCGACGGCGTCAGTTCACTGTCGACCGCGCCGCCGTCCATCGCCGACGTTACGGCCGAGTTGTCGAGTTCGCGCAACCAGGGTTTGAACTCGTAGCGCGTGTAAAGCCGGCGCAACTTTTCGACGTCCTGCGGCTGCACGGCAAGAGCGTCGATCGACTCGAACTCATGGCCAAGATCGCAGTCGTCGCGAATCGTCACCAGCTTGCGCGCAGTCGGTAGCCACGGCAGTGCCTTGCGAAGGTTCTCGCCGACCGCGCCCTTGACCGTCTGCGCATTTGCGATCAACTGATCGAGCGACCCGAACTCGTGCAGCCACTTGGCCGCCGTCTTCGGCCCAACCTTGTCGACACCTGGAACGTTGTCGACGTTATCGCCGACCAGCGTCAGGTAGTCGACGATGCGGTTCGGCGGCACACCGAATTTGCGCTCGACCCCGGCAATATCGAGCTTTTCGTTGCTCATCGTGTTCACCAGCGTCACCTGCTCATTGACGAGCTGCGCCAGGTCCTTGTCGCTGGTCGAGACGACCGTTTGAAACTGTTGCTCTTTGGCGCGCCGCGCAAGCGTCGCAATCACGTCGTCGGCTTCGATCCCTTCAATCTGAACGATCGGCCAGCCGAGCCCACGTACCGCTTCGTGAATCGGCTCGATCTGCAGTCCGAGATCGTCCGGCATTGCGGTCCGATTCGCCTTGTATTCGGAAAACAGGTCGTCGCGAAACGTCCTACCCTTGGCATCGAAAACGCACGCCAGATGCTCGGCTGCCACCTGCTGCCGCAGTACGTGCAACATCGAAATGAAGCCGCGAATCGCACCGGTCGGCTCGCCGCTCGATGTGCGCAGATCGGGCAATGCATGGTATGCGCGGTATAAGTAACTGGACCCGTCGACCAGCAGCAGCGTTTTCACGTTTCGTTAAGGTGTGCAATAGATCAGGAGAACGCAGTGCTCGACCATCGAAAAAACATTCCGAGCCTTCGCGCAGTGACCATGCCGGAGCGCGCTACCGCCCAGAAAGCGCGCGAATCGTGGCACTTGTGGGGAATTATTTCAGAGTTTGTCGAAGCGACCGAACGGCTGTCCGAGATTCGTCCCGCGGTGTCGATCTTCGGCAGCGCGCGCTCGACACCCGAGGCGCCCATGTATCAAATGACAATTGAGATCGCCCGCAAATTGTCCGACGCTGGTTTTGCGGTCATCAGCGGCGGTGGGCCGGGCATCATGGAGGCGGCCAACCGCGGCGCCTACGAAGGCGCATCGCCGTCGGTCGGCCTCAACATCGAATTGCCGTTCGAGCAGTGCGGCAATCCCTACCAGGACATCTCGCTGCGCTTTCGCCATTTTTTCGCGCGCAAAGTGGCGTTCGTCAAATACGCCGCGGCGTATGTCGTGCTGCCGGGCGGCTTTGGAACGGTCGATGAGCTGTCCGAGGCGTTAACGCTGATGCAGACCGGTAAAGGCAAGTCGATGCCGCTGGTGCTCGTCGGTTCACGCTTCTGGAGCGGGCTGATCGACTGGATGCGCGAGACGTTAGTAGCCGAAGGCATGATCGCTGCTACCGATCTCGACATGATGACGATCGTCGACACCAGCGATGCGGTCGTCAACACAATTTTCGACTTCTACGACGCTCGCGGGTTTGCGCAAACCGCAAGCGAGCGCGAGCAGTTGCTTTATCTATAGAATTTGCGCACGACTGTGAGGCTGTAGATGAAAACCGCTGTTTTTGCTATGTGGTTAGCCATTTTGATGGCGTGGGCGCCGATCGCGTTTACTCAGACGACCGTTGCCCCGCCTCCACCGCCGTTGCCTGCATCCACCGACCCGAAGGCGGTCAAGCCGGCGCCCACCAAGCCGCGCCGAGCGATCGAGTTGTCACCGGCAGAACGCGAAGCGATCGATGCGCGTGAATTGAAGGCGGTCAAGCCGGCCAGCCTTGAAGAGGCGCTGCAGCCGAAGCCGGAGGATTTAAGGGTCGAGCGCGACGACTCCGCTAACTTCACCCGCATCGAGCAGCTTCGGACGTCGAATCGGGTAAGCGAAGTCGTTGTCACCCCGGCAGGCACCTCGCGCAGTTACTCGATGACGAACCGCGAAGGCCAGCAGCCGTTCGGTACGACGCAAATGGCGCCCGGCCTGTCCGTACCGAACTTTTTTAGGTTCGAGTTCGGCCGCCCGGCGCCGGCACCGCTGACGGCACCCGCACCACCGCAGAGACCGGCACCGCCGACGGGTCCCGTGAAGCCCTCCAACTAACTTCGCGCGCGATGGCGGTGTTCACCGCGCTGTCGCGCGCCGAAGTCAACGCTT
Organism: Burkholderiaceae bacterium; assembly: GCA_013813185.1. Lineage (GTDB taxonomy): Bacteria > Pseudomonadota > Gammaproteobacteria > Burkholderiales > Burkholderiaceae_F > JACCZX01. The sequence continues at coordinate 2,655 of JACCSD010000044.1, read as the reverse complement.
TTTTAAATCAATTCGCCCTCGGCACGCTGGTCGAGCTCGAGGGGATTCACACCGGAATTGAGAACACCAACTATTTCGTTACCACCGACCGCGGCCGCTTTGTGCTGACCGTATTCGAGCGGCTGACAGCGAAACAATTGCCGTTTTACCTGCAGTTGATGCTGCACCTTTCGCGGAAGAATTTGCCGGTGCCCGAGCCGCAACCGACGCTGCGCGAAGCGCTAGTGGCCGAGCTCAAGGGCAAGCCCGCGGCGCTGGTGACGCGGCTGCCCGGTAAAGCAACGACCGAGCCGACTGCGGCACAGTGCGCAAGCGTCGGCGAGTTTCTCGCGCGGATGCACCTGGCCGGCCTGGACTTCGCGCCGTTTCAGCCGCATCTGCGTGGCATCGGGTGGTGGAAAAGTGCCGTGCCAAAGCTCGAGCCGCACGTGCCGCATGACGTGATGCGGACGTTGGCCGAAGAATTGATCTTTCAGGATTCGTTTTTTCGAAGTGCTCGGTTTGAGAAGCTGCCGAACGGGCCGATCCATGCCGACCTGTTTCGCGACAACGTGCTGCTCGTGCGCGAGGGCGAGAACGACCGCATCGGCGGCGTGGTCGATTTCTACTTCGCAGGCTGCTCGATCTGGCTGTTCGACCTCGCCATCACGATCAACGATTGGTGTATCGACCTGGCCACGGGTGAGTTCGATCCAGCACGGGCACACGCGATGCTCAATGCGTACCACGCGGTGCGGCCGTTGAGCGAGGACGAGCACGAATGCTGGCGAACATCGCTGCGCGCGGCCGCGCTTCGATTCTGGATTTCTCGCCTATACGACTACTATCTGCCGCGGCCCTCGCATCTGCTGACCCCGCACGATCCTGCGCATTTCGAGCGCATCTTGAAGCGCCGAACCGTCGATGCGTTTTTGCCGTGGGTCACTCCTTAAAGGCGATCTCGATGAGACTTGATGGTCGTTAGAACGCTACCTGCCCGCGCCGGTTTGACCTGGCTGACCGATGCGCTCAGGTTGTACCGCCAACAGCCGTTTGCCTTTACGTCATTGGTCATCCTGTACACGATCACCGTCTCACTGCTGGCGTATCTGCCGTTGATCGGATTGCCGCTGGCGGCCGTGCTGATTCCGTTCGGCACCGTCGGTCTGACGCTGGCCGGACGCGATGCCGAACGCGGGACGATGCCGATGCCGATGCTGATGGCCGAGCCGTTTCGCAATCCAAAGCAGCGCAAGGCGCTCGCCCGTCTGGGCTTCGTCAACGCGAGCCTGGTACTGGTACTGGTGCTGCTCGTCTCGTTTCTTGCAGCCGATGAGCTGGCTAACTGGAAGGTCGTCGATGGGGAAGTCGACCGCGCATCCGCTGGACAAAACTTTCCATGGGACGCCATTTTCGCAGCGGCGATTGCTTACGTGCCGATTCTGATGCTCACCTGGTTCGCACCCCAATTGGTGGCGTGGCATGACCAGCCTGTCGGCAAGGCCTTGTTCTTTTCATTCTTTACGTGCTGGCGCAACCGCTGGCCCTTCTTGGTGCTGGCTGCTGCACTGTTTGCTCTTTCGTTCGGCGTCATTTTCGTCGTCACCCAATCGCTGCAGGTGTTCGGGGCGTCCCCGCAGCTGGCGTCGATGCTGTTCGCGCCCGTCGCGCTTATCCTGGTCAGCGTGGGTTATGCCACGCAGTATCCGATTTACCGAAGCCTGATTGAAACAGCTCCATGATCCGCCTTGAGTTGCACGTCGAGCTGAACTATGAAGTCGACCAGTACGGTGCCGACTTCGTATTCAACGTTCACGCTGCACAAACGCGAAGCCAGGTGATCGCCGCCGAGAACCTGGTGCTCAGTCAGCCGATCGTTCCGCAGATGTACACCGACCCTGCCACCGGCAACCGCTATGTGCGAGTGCGCGCTGAGCCAGGCTCGCTGAAGCTCGCCTACTCGGCAACCGTCGATATGACGCACCACTGCGCCGACGCCGCGCAACTGGCGGAGGTGCCGATATCGCGCCTTCCGCTCGAGGTGATCAGCTACATCTATCCGAGTCGCTACTGCCAGTCCGATCGGCTGTACAAGCTGGCCAACAACGAGTTCGGCAGCCTTCCGCAGGGTTACAGCCGCGTTCAAGCGATTAGTGATTGGGTCAATCGACGCGTCAGCTTCAGGTCCAACTCTTCCAACTCAAACACGTCGGCGGTCGACACGCTGATCGAGCAAGTCGGCGTCTGCCGCGACTTCACGCACCTGATGATCGCGTTATGCCGCGCGCTCAACATTCCCGCTCGCTTCACGACCGGCACCGACTACGGCGCCGACCCGGTCCTTGGCCCGCCCGACTTTCACGCGTACGTCGAGGCCTACCTCGGAGATCGGTGGTACATCTTCGATCCTTCCGGTACGGCCATTCCGATGGGCTTCGTGCGCTTCGGCACCGGGCGCGACGCTGCCGACGTCGCGTTCGCGACGATCTTTGGCGGGGTAAGGCCGCAGGCGCCGATCATTCGCATCACCGCTGTCGAGGACACCTCGCGCGGCATCGTGCGTCCGCATCATTGCCCGGAAGCGCTATCGACTGATAGCGTGGCTACGTAAAGAAACGTCGTGGGACCTCGCGGTGCGCAAGCGTTGGGCGGAGCTGGCCTGCCTGGGCGTCGGGC
>JACCSD010000289.1 GCA_013813185.1 Burkholderiaceae bacterium | reverse complement strand
TCAAACCGTCGCGCTTCGTTTCGATTGCAGCCTCTGATTGAAGCGCGCCGCGTCGATGACGACGCGCTCGTGCGTGCCCTCGGATATCAGGTCGTGGCCGTCGTGCGCTTGCGCGCGAAACGTGACTTTGCGTCCATCGACACTGACCACTTCGCAGTGGACGCTTACGGTCAGGCCTGGCGGCGTCGCTGCCAGGTGCGAGAAGTTGACATGGGTGCCGACCGACTGTTCGCGCGGCCAATCGAGGAATGGCTTGATGGCCAACTGGCACACGCCTTCCATCAGGCCGATCAAGTATCCGGTCGCGAACACTTCCGGCATCTGGCCGAACTCCGACCATTCGGGATACAGGCGTGGCACCGTCTTGGTGTCGGGGACTTTGTATTCAAAGTCAAACTGAATGCCGGCTTTCAGATCGGGTGACATCGAATCGCTGATCTGAGCTCAAGCGGCGAGTTTTGCGGTGACTGCGTTACCCGCGCGCGAATGCGCTTTGCGATCGAGAATGCCGCTGATCCATTGGCCGGTTGCCACCGCCTTCGCAAAGTCGATGCCGGTTTCGATGCCGAGCCCATTGAGCAGATACAGCACGTCCTCGGTGGCCACGTTTCCGGTCGCGCCCTTCGCATAGGGGCAGCCGCCGAGTCCGGCAATGCTCGAATCGAAACTCGAAATGCCGAGCTCGAGACACGCATAGACATTTGCGGTGGCCATGCCGTAGGTGTCGTGAAAGTGACCGCTGATGTCATTGAGTTCGTAAACGCTGAGCACGGCGTCCATCACGCGCTTGGTTTTCTCCGGTGTACCGGTGCCAATCGTGTCGGCGACACCGACGTGTTGGACGCCGATGTCCTTCATACGCCGCGCTACATGCGCAACCGCGCCAGCCTCGACCTCTCCCTGGTACGGACATCCGAGCGCGCATGAAATGGCGCCGCGAATTCTAATGCCGTGCTGCTGCGCCTGCTCGGTGACCGGACGAAAGCGTTCGATCGATTCGTCGATCGAGCAGTTGATGTTTTTCTGTGAGAACGCTTCGCTCGCCGCAGCGAAGACGACGATTTCGTCGGCCTTGGCAGCGAGCGCACCTTCCATGCCCTTCTCATTCGGCACCAGCACCGAGTAGGTGACACCAGGTTTGCGCCGAATGCGCGCCATTACGTCGGCGGCGTCGCTCATCTGCGGCACCCATTTTGGCGAAACGAACGACGTCACCTCGATGTTCGTAAAGCCGGCGCCGGTCAGGCGATCGACCAGCTCGACCTTGACGTCCGCAGGAATCATCTGCTTCTCGTTCTGCAGCCCGTCGCGCGGACCGACGTCGACGATATGAACGCGTTGCGGAAGAGTGGTCACCACGAGTCTCCCAAGGCGAATTTCAAAAGAGCGGGGAGCAATGTTAGCGCTGCTCGTCGTCGCCTTGCCGCGTCGCGAGTGGCGCGCTACTTGCTTGCGCAGGAATAGCCAAGAAAAGGACAACGATGAAGGCAGACAAGATTCCCAACGGTGCACTCGTTGTAGTGGCCGATGGCACAGGCGCGCGGTTTTTTCGCAATTCCGGTCAAAACAACGAGATCTCGCTAACACCCGACGGCGAGTTCAAGCCTACTAATCTGCTCGACGAAGGCGCTTCCGGAGCGCGGCCACCCGAGTCTTCGCCCAAGGAGACCGATGAGGCCACCTTTGCAAAACAGCTGTCAAACGAGCTGTATCGCCGCGCGCACAGCGGAGACTTCGAGGCCCTCGTTCTGATGGCCGACCCGCAGACCCTGGGCCAGATCCGCCCAACATTGCATAAGGAAGTGAAGGATCGACTGATTTCCGAGATCGGCAAGACGTTTACGAACGCGCCGATCACGGATATTCAGAAGGCGTTAGCTTAGATCTACCATGTGATGGCATTCGATGCGGCGCGTATGCGTTGTCGACCGCTATGACCTTTAACGCAGTGTTGCGATCGCGGATGCAATCGTGCCCACATTGTTAGAGCCGTTACCTCGAGCGCGGATTCCTAACACGCCCGGGTCGCAACTAACGACCATGGTCGCCTTCGTGTTCGTGACCGGTATCCTGTATTTCGGTCGTGACGTGTTGGTTCCGCTCGCGCTCTCGGTGCTGCTGACCTTCCTATTGGCGCCGGGCGTGCGGTGGCTGGAGCGGCGCCGCTTCCCGCGCGTGCTCGCTACGACGGTGATGGTCGGATTGGCGTGCTGCGTGATCGCCGGCCTGGTCTGGATAACGGTAGTTCAATTTCTGAACTTCGCCGCGAGCCTGCCGGAATACAAGAACAACATCCAGAACAAGATCTCGCTTGTGCGATCGAATCCGCAAGGCAGGCTGGGCAAAGCACGGCAGACGATCGACGAGATCGGGACCGAAATCGCAAAGCAGGACGCGGCTGCCGCTGCGTCTGCAGCGCCGGCAGCGGGCGGCTCGCCTCGAACGCCGCGTTTGCCGGCGAAGGGGGAGGGGCCGGTTCCGGTGACGATCGAGGAAAGGAAGCTCACCCCGTTCGAATTGTTGCGCGAGGTGATTGAACCGCTGCTTGTGCCGCTCGCGGTGGCCGGTGCAGTGATTCTGTTCACTTTCATCATGCTGCTACAGAGAGAAGACCTGCGCGATCGCATGATTCGCCTGGTCGGCCATGGGCAGCTCAACGTAACCACGCAGGTTTTCGAGGAAGCGGCCAATCGGGTCAGCCGGTACTTGCGTATGCAACTGATCGTCAACGTCAGCTACGGGCTTCCGGTCGGCATCGCGTTGTACTTTATAGGGATACCGAACGCGGCGTTGTGGGGGGTGCTGGCAACTGCGCTGCGCTTCATTCCCTATCTCGGCGCGTGGATCGCGGCGGCGCTGCCGATCGCGCTGGCCTTCGCCATATCCGATGACTGGTCGCTGGTCGTTTGGACCGTGGCGGTGTTCGTCGTCCTCGAACTCATCAGCAACAATGTGATTGAACCGTGGGCGTATGGCGCGAGCACCGGCATGTCCGCCCTGGCAGTGATCGTCGCTGCGATCTTCTGGACTTGGCTATGGGGCGCGGTTGGCTTGCTGCTCGCGGTCCCGCTGACCGTCTGTCTGGTCGTGGTGGGACGCTACATCCCGCAGTTCTCGTTTTTGAGCATCATGCTGGGCGATCAACCTGTGCTATCGCTGCAGGATCGTATCTATCAGCGTCTGCTCGCTCGCGATCAGGAAGAGGCCGCCGAACTTGCCGAAGAGTATGTCGGCGAGAAGGGACTCGAAGCGCTCTACGAAGACGTTTTGATTCCGGTGCTCGACCTGGCTGAGCGCGATCGACATAGCGATGCGTTGTCGGAGGAACGTACGCGGTTTGTCTTTGACAGCACGCGCACCATGGTGGAGGACTTGGCCGAGCCACCGCTCGAGGGCAAGGAACCTGGCGCGTCCGCAGCGGAAGATGCGCAGGAACCGTATACGCTGGCGGGGCCGGTCACCGCCTGCATCGTGCCGGCGCGCGACGAAGCCGACGAGATTGTTGGCTCAATGCTGCGGCGATGCCTGACCCGCCGTAACGTGGCTTCCGAATTGCTGACGACCCATGTACTCAAAGGCGAAGTGCTGGATCGAGTGACCGAGTTGGCGCCGCAGGTGCTGTATATCTCGGCTCTTCCGCCGGCGGCCGTCTTGCACGCTTCATATTTCTGCAAACGCCTGCGCCCGCGGTTCCCGCAGTTGAAGATCGTGGTTGCGGTATGGCACGCGGAAGGTGACATGGAAAAAGGACGCACCCGGTTGCTCGCGGCCGGTGCATCGGAGGTAGTCATCACGCTGAAGGGCGCGATCGACAAACTACCTCCCGCCGCGCTGGTCACTGCGATGCAGACTACGGAGTCTCAACCCGATGCGGCTGCCGCGGCAAACCGCACCAGTTCGGCGCCTTCCACTACCTGATCGCCGACCGCGTACAAGACCTCGCTTACCACGCCGTCAGAAGGAGCGACGATCGTGTGCTCCATTTTCATCGCTTCCATTACGAGCAAAGGCGTGCCGCGTTCGACACGTGTGCCGGAGGCCGCATGGATCGCGATCAGCTTGCCCGGCATCGGCGCCGTCAGCCGGCCGGTTTCGACTTCGGCCGCTGCCGATTGCGCAATGATGTCCGCGAGTGCCAGCACGCGGTGCCGGCCATTGTGGAATACGTGCAGCTCATCGCCCGCTCGCACGACGTCCGCGGTCAACGTGTGCTCACCGAAGCGAATCGACATGCCTGAGCCTGCGGTGGCCGTGAACGCCAGGGCGGTGCTCGCGCCTTCGTAGTGAAACACGTAGCCGTCGCGTGCGTATTCGATCACCACATCGTGCACCGTGGCCGCGGAGTTCAGCGTGATCGTGCGCCGGTACGTCGTGTTCAGACGCCACCCATGCGCCGAGTCCCACGGGTCGGCCGCGGCGCGGCGTGTTTCGTCGGCCAGGACGCGGGCGCAAGCGAACGCGAGCATTGCGCGCGTGGCTGGCAATTGAGGTTCGTCGCCGTCGGAGTCAGGGAACAGCCGTTCGCGCTCCTGTTCGATCAAACCGGTGTGAACGTCGCCGCGCGCGAAGGCGTCGTTGGCCACCAGCCGCGACAGAAAGTCCACGTTGTTGGCTACACCGACGATATGAAAGTCGGTGAGCGCTGCCTGAATGCGCGCCAGAGCGTGCGTGCGATCCTCACCCCAGACGATCAATTTCGCGATCATCGGGTCGTAGTGCGGCGTGATCGGATCACCGGCTCGCACTCCGGCATCGATGCGCACCGGGGACGGATCGTGAAAGCCATTGTCATCGTGATTGCGCCGAAACTCGACGGCGGCCGGTTGCGCCAGATGCAAAATCCGTCCGGTGGCCGGCAGAAACCCTTTGTCGGGATTCTCTGCGTAGATGCGCGCTTCAAATGAGTGGCCGCGAATCGAAAGTTGCTCTTGCAGATCAGGGATCATGTCGGTCAATGCTTCGCCGGCGGCGACCCGCAGTTGCCATTCGACCAGGTCGTACCCCGTAATCATCTCGGTGACCGGGTGCTCGACCTGCAACCGGGTGTTCATCTCCATGAAGAAAAACTCGCCAGCCTGATCCGCAATGAACTCGACCGTGCCGGCACCCTCATAACCCACCGCTTTCGCAGCCGCGACCGCGGCGTCGCCCATCGCACGCCGGCGCGCTGCGGTCATGCCCGGAGCAGGGGCTTCTTCAATGATTTTCTGATGCCGCCGCTGCACCGAACAGTCGCGCTCGAACAAATTGACCGCGTTTCCGTGGCGGTCGGCGAATACCTGAATCTCGATATGCCGCGGCCGTTGCACGTACTTCTCTATCAGCACGTGGTCGTCGCCGAACGATGCCTTGGCTTCGCGCTGGCATGAGGCGAGCGCAGCGATGAACTCATCGCGCTGGGTCACGACACGCATGCCCTTGCCGCCACCGCCGGCGCTGGCTTTGATCAGCACCGGGTAGCCAATGCGGTTGGCTTCCTTCAGCAGCAAGTCGGGTTGCTGCTGGTCGCCGTGATAGCCCGGCACCAACGGAACCTTGGCGCGCTCCATCAACTTCTTGGCTTCACTCTTGCTGCCCATCGCGCGGATAGCCGACGGCGGCGGGCCAATGAATGTGACCTTGGCGTCGGCGAGTGTTTGTGCAAACGCGTCGTTCTCGGACAGAAAGCCGTAACCCGGATGCACGGCATCGGCGCCCGTTGCGTGCACCGCCGCGACGATCCGATCGCTGCGCAGATAGCTCTCGCTCGCAGCCGCCGGCCCGATCCGCACCGCTTCGTCGGCCATCGCGACGTGACGGCTGTTCGCATCGGCGTCCGAGTACACCGCAACCGTGCGGATCCCCATCCGACGTGCAGTGGTCATCACGCGGCAGGCGATTTCTCCGCGGTTAGCGATGAGTATTTTGCTGAACATGCGAAACGGGCGAAACTGGAAACAGTTTACGAACGACGCGCGCGATAAAGCGCACGAGCTTGGGCAGCAGCCATGCGGCCAGCACCAACAGCACAAGGACGATGCCGAGCGCGACGAACGGGTAACTCAGCACGAGCCACATCAAGCCCGCAGTGCCGATGTCTTCGGCGACCGATAAGCCGATATTCGAAAAAGGCTCCGGGGAAGTGTTCGCAGCCGCGCGCGTGCCGGCCTTCGTGAAGTGGCTTGTTGCCGCCAGCGAACCGCCGACAATCGCCGCGACGGTGGTCCACGCTGCACTATCCATGCCGCCGAACACGCCAGCGGCCAGGGCTGCGCCGGCGGGTATGCGGACAAATGTCTGAATCGCGTCCCACACCGTGTCGACACCCGGAATCTTGTCGGCAACGAACTCGACTGCAAACATCGCGCCGGATGCGGCGAGTACCCACGGGTGCTGCAGGATGGCGAGGCCGCCGGGCAGCTCGACCCAGCCCGCATAGCCGACCAGACCCGCAATCAACAGCACCGCGTACAGGCGAATGCCGCTCGCAAAGCCGAGTACTGCGGCGAGTGCGATCAGCTGCGGAAGATCGAACGCGTTCATCATTCCTCGTCTGCCGCTGTGAGCGCCTCGTAGTCGACGACCCACTGCGGCTTGCGCTTGTCGAGGAACGAGCGCACGCCTTCGCGTCCGTCCGCGCTGATGCGAATGTCGGCGATGCGCTGCGCCGTGTCGGCCACCATGCGGTCATCGATTGGCTTGGCTGTCAGGTCTCGCACCAATCGCTTGGCTTCGGCCACTGCGCTGTGGCTGGTCAACATCAACGCCCCGAGAATTTCATTGACCTTGCCATCCAGCTCTTCGGGCGGGGTAATGTCGTGCACGAGTCCGATGCGAAACGCTTCCGCCGCGCTGAACTTCTCGGCAGTGAGAAA
>JACCSD010000005.1 GCA_013813185.1 Burkholderiaceae bacterium | reverse complement strand
ACGCACGTCGACAGCGGCAAGACGATCGCGTTGTTTCGCTGCACGCAGATGATCTTATGGCCAAAGAAATGAACCTTGCGGGGAAGACGGTGTTTGTTTCCGGTGGGTCGCGCGGCATCGGATTGGCGATCGTCAAGCGTGCGGCTGCCGACGGTGCCAACGTCGCGATCGCGGCCAAAACAGTCGAGCCGAACCCGAAGCTGCCCGGCACGATTCATAGCGCCGCTCAGGAGATCGAAGCGGCGGGCGGCAAGGCGCTTGCGCTCGCGTGCGACATTCGCGACGAAGAGCAAGTCATTGCGGCGGCCAGGAAAACTGCCGAGAAGTTTGGCGGCATCGACATCCTGATCAACAACGCCAGCGCGATCAGTTTGACGCCGACCGAAGCCACACCGATGAAGCGCTTCGATCTGATGTTCGGAGTCAACGTGCGCGGCACTTTCGTATGCACGCAGGCGTGCCTGCCGTATCTGAAGCAATCGGCCGAGCGCAAGCGCAACCCGCATATCCTGACCTTGTCGCCGTCGCTGAACATGAATCCGCGCTGGTTTGCGCCGCACGTTGCGTACACGATGGCCAAGTACGGCATGAGCATGTGCGTGCTCGGGCACGCGGCAGAGTTTCGGCAATACGGCATTGCGGTAAACGCGCTCTGGCCGCGTACGGTAATCCAGACGGCCGCGCTGCAGATGATTCCCGGCATCAAGCCCGAGCACTGCCGCACGCCGGAGATCATGGCCGACGCGGCGTATCAGATCCTGATTTTGGACGCGGCGACGACGACCGGCAATTTTTTTATCGACGACGAAGTGTTAAAGAAGGCTGGCGTAACCGATCTGGATAAATACGCGGTCGTGCCGGGCAGCCGAGAGCTGATGCCCGATCTGTTTCTGTAGCGGATTGACCGATTAGCGGGACACTTCGCCGTCTTGATCGCCGCTCGGTTCAGATCTGCCGGGCGGGCGCCCTTTTTTACGGTTCGCGGGATCAAGGCTTAGATCACTCTTGCGCTAGATTCGGGGCGCCCACCACTGGCCGTCCTTGAAGCAGCCGATGCGACCTCCGCTTAACCGTTTGTCCGCCGCGCAGCTCGTGCGCATGATCGCGTCGCGCGAGGTGACCTGCGAGGCGATCACGCATTCTTTCGTCGATGCAGTCGGGCAGCGCGAAAACGAAGTGCGCGCGTTCGCCTGGATCGATGCGGAGCGCGCCTTGAGCGTCGCGCGCGGTTTTGACCTGGGCGCGAAATTCGGTTTGCTGGCGGGGCTGCCGGTTGCGGTGAAGGATGTGATCGACACTGCAGGGATCGCCACCGAATACGGCTCGCCGATCTATGCCGGGCGCGTACCGGGTGCCGACGCCGCGTGTGTCGCGGCCGTGCGCGCAGCCGGTGGATATGTGTTCGGCAAAACGGTGACCGCGGAGCTCGCCAACTTCACGCCCGGCCCGACTCGCAATCCACACGGGCCGGAGCACACGCCTGGGGGATCTTCGAGTGGATCGGCGGCTGCCGTCGCGGCGCATATGGCGCCGTTCGCGCTCGGTACGCAAACCGCAGGTTCTGTGATCCGGCCGGCCGCGTTCTGTGGCGTGGTCGGTTTTGTGCCGACGCGGGGCGCAGTCCCACGCGCCGGCGTTAAGCAGGTGTCCGACACGCTCGATGTCGTCGGATGCTTCGCGAATTCGGTGGAGGATGCGGCGCTGGTGGCATCGGCGATGGCGTTGCGCGCCGATTGGTGCGATGTGCATCGTGCGGCGGCGCCGCCGGTTATCGCGTGGACCGAAACGCCGTGGGCGGAACGACTGTCGCCGGCAATGCTCGAGGCACTCGACGCAGTCGTCAAGGCGTGTGCCGACAGCGGCGCGGTGGTTCGGAAACTCCAATGGCCCGCCGGATTCACGCTGCTTGCGGACGCACAGCGAACCGTGCAGGTTTTCGAGACGGCACGCGCCTTCAGCGCCGAGTTCGACGATCGGCGTGAGCAACTGTCGCCGCTGCTTGCCGCACTGATCGAAGAAGGACGCGCGATCGACGCGGATTCGTATTTGACTGCTCTACGGACCGGCCGCAACTGCGCGGCGTCGATCGACGAGTTGTTTTGGCAAGCCGATGTCGTGCTGACGCCGAGTGCTCCCGGTGAAGCGCCGCATGGGCTAGGCAGTACCGGTGATCCGCAATTCAATCGTGCATGGCAGCTGCTGGGCGGCCCGCAGATCAACGTGCCGGTGCCGCGCGCTCTGCGTCGGAGCCGCTCGAACTTGCCGCTGGCCGTGCAGGTGGTTGGTCGCGCGGGCGCCGATGCGCGTGCGTTGAGCGCGGCGCACTGGATCGAACAGCAGCTTCAACGGGCGAGTGCCTAATTCGATGGGCATCGTGGTCGATCCAAGCGCGCGCTTCACTACTACTGCATCGGTCGTTGTGATCGGCGCCGGCGGGGCCGGCGCGATCGCGGCGCTGGCGGCACGCAGCGCCGGGGCGGACGTGCTGGTGCTGGATCGCGATGCTGCGCCGAGCGGAGCGACCGCGTGCTCTTCGGGCATGGTGCCCGCAGCGGGAACTGCCGAGCAGAAATCGCGCGGCATCGCCGATTCGCCGCAGCGGTTTTCCGACGACATCCAGGCGAAGGCCAACGGCTCGGCCGATGCATCGCTGGTCGAAGCGCTGACCGGTGCTTCCGCAAGTGTGCTTGAGTGGCTGACCAAGCAGTACGGAATCCGGTTCGAGCTGGTCGAAGGCGTTGCGCCGGGACATTCGCTGTCACGCATGCACGCATTGGCCGATCGGGGCGGCGCCACACTGCTGTCGTCCCTCTATTCGGCGCTCGCCAAGCAAGGTGTGCGATTGGAGCCAAGTGCGGATGTGACCGATCTCGTCGTCGACGATGCGCAGCGCATCATCGGCGTTCGCTACAAGCGCAGCGGCAAGGTCGAGTCGGTAGGTTGCGCGACGCTGATCCTCGCGTGCAATGGCTTTGCAGGAAACAGTCAACTGGTGGCCCAATATCTGCCGGACGTGCGCGGCCTGCCGTTCGCGGGGCATGAAGGCAGCCAGGGTGACGCCCTTGCATGGGGCACGGAGCTCGGCGCCAGGCTGGCGGATATTGACGGCTTTCTCGCACACGGCGCGGTTGTCTTGTCGCAGCGGCTTCCCCTGCCATGGTCTCTGATGACCGAAGGGGCGGTCCAGGTCAATCGCGACGGCGAACGCTTCGTAAATGAACACGAAGGATATTCGGAGTCCGCCCTATTTGTGCTTGCGCAACCGCACGCCACCGCGTTCATGATTTACGACGAGCGAGTGCACGAGATCGGGCTGACGATGCCGAACTATGCGACTGCCGTGTCGTCTGGAGTCATCAAGCGCGAATCGCTGTTGCGCGATCTCGCGGAACAGCTCGGCGTCCGGCGCGAAGGTTTGGAAGCGACGATCGCACTGGTCAACGCGCTGGCGTTCGACGATGCGTCCGATGAGTTCGGGCGCGAGTTTCGGGCGACGCAGATGCTGCTCGGTCCCTACTACGGCGTGCCGGTGACGTGCGCGTTACTCGGTACCGAAGGTGGATTGGCCATCGATGGGTCGGGCCGCGTACTGCGCCAAGATGGATCGCCATTTCCCAATTTGCTGGCTGCCGGCGGCGCGGCGCGCGGCGTGTCGGGTGACGCCGGGGGCGGCTACTTGGAAGGCAATGGGCTATTGACCGCCATCGTCGGCGGTTACATCGCCGGGAGCACCGCCGCGGCGGCGATCGCCGAGTAACAGACCGCTAAGCAAACGGTGCGGCGAGTCACAACGGCGGCAGCATTCGAGGCTTGCGTTGCTCGTCGGTGGCGACGTACACCAAGGTCGCCTCGGTCACCTTGACGACTTCTTTCTGCAAGCGATTGCGTTCGACATAGACCTCGACGTCGACCGTGATCGACGTCGTGCCGATCTTGACGATATCGGCGTAGAAACTGACCAGATCGCCGACGAACACCGCCTGCCTGAAAACGAATGACGTCACGGCAACGGTGGCCACGCGACCGCCGGCGCGGCGCGCCGCCGGAATCGCGCCGGCCACGTCGACGTGCGACATGATCCAGCCGCCGAACACATCACCGTGAATATTGGCATCGGCCGGCATCGGCATCATGCGCAACATCGCCACGCGGTCGGCGGGGAGTTGATCGGATTCGGGCATGTGGGTACTGAGATAATCGGCCGATGCGAAGCGTAACCGTTTGACATGCGTTGGTCCCCGCCCAGAGAAGCATTCCCCTCCGACCGGATCGAACGCAACGATTGGAAAGCCCTCAGGACCCTGTTGCCCTATCTGTGGGCCTACAAGGGCCGGGTGTTGTTCGCGCTTGGCTGCCTGGTCGCTGCGAAGCTGGCGACGGTATCGGTGCCGATCCTGCTGAAGGACATCGTCGACGGTGTGTCACCGAGCACGCAGGCCGCGGCCGGGATTCTGGTGGTGCCGTTTGCGTTGATCGTTGCGTACGGTGCCCTGCGGCTGTCGACGTCGCTTTTTACCGAGCTGCGCGAGTTTTTCTTCGTCAAGGTGACGCAGGCAGCGACGCGCACGCTGGCGCTGAAAACGTTTCGCCATCTGCATTCGCTGTCGCTGCGCTACCACCTCGATCGGCGTACCGGAGCCGTCACCCGCGAGATCGACCAGGGCATTCGCGGAATTTCCTCGCTGATCAGCTTCACTTTGTATTCGATCCTGCCGACGCTGATCGAGATCACGCTGGTGTTCGCTTACCTGCTCTGGAATTATGAAATCTGGTTTGCTGCCATCGTCGGCACCAGTTTGACCATTTACATCGTCTTCACGGTGTCGGTGACCAACTGGCGCACTGCCGTGCGGCGGCGCTGGAACGAGCTCGAGAGCAAGGCGCAATCGCGCGCGGTCGACTCGCTGCTGAATTTCGAGACGGTGAAGTATTTCGGTAACGAAAACTACGAGGCACGCCGCTACGACGAGACTCTGGCGGATTCGCAGCGCACCGCGGTGCTGTCGCAGCAGTCACTGAACGTTCTGAACGCTGGCCAGCAGGCGTTGATCGCGGTGGCATTGACTTTGATTCTGTGGCGTGCCGCGCTCGGTGTCGTTGAGGGCCGGATGAGCATCGGCGATCTGGTGCTGGTCAACGCCTTCATGATCCAGCTGTATATCCCGATGAATTTTCTCGGCGTGATCTATCGCGAGATCAAGCAAAGCCTGGCGGACATGGACCGCATGTTCATGCTGCTCGAACAGAACCGCGAAATCGCGGATGCGCCGGATGCGCGGGCGTTGCGTGTGCGGTCGGCCGAAGTGCGATTCGAGAACGTCGACTTTTCTTATGACGTGCGCCGGCAGGTGCTGCATGACGTGAGCTTCGTGATCGCGGGCGGATCGACGACCGCCGTGGTCGGTGCGACCGGGTCGGGCAAATCGACGCTGGCGCGGCTGTTGTTCCGTTTCTACGATGTCGATGCGGGTCGTCTGTCGATCGATGGGCAGGACGTTCGCACGCTGACGCAGGAAAGCTTGCGTGCCGCGATCGGCATCGTTCCGCAGGACACTGTTCTGTTCAACGATACGATCGAATACAACATTGCCTACGGGCGGCCGGGCGCGGCACGTGCGGAGGTGGTGGCAGCGGCGCGCGCCGCGCACATCCACGATTTCGTCGAGTCGTTGCCCGACGGTT
>JACCSD010000373.1 GCA_013813185.1 Burkholderiaceae bacterium | reverse complement strand
TAACCGCTGAAAGCATCTAAGCGGGAAACTTGCCTGAAGATTAATCTTCCCGGAGGCTTGACCTCCCTTAAGGGTCGTCCTAGACCAGGACGTTGATAGGCTGGGTGTGGAAGCGCTGTAAGGCGTTGAGCTAACCAGTACTAATTGCCCGTGAGGCTTGATCCTATAACCGTGCTGCCTGTCTCAGAATGAGAGACTCGACACGCAATACAACCACTTTGCTTCTCTCCGAATCAGATCTCTTGCTAGCCGCCGTGGTGCGTGCGAATCAAGAGGTCGTCCCAATTGCCTGACGACCATAGCGAGTTGGAACCACTCCTTCCCATCCCGAACAGGACCGTGAAACGATTCAGCGCCGATGATAGTTAGATGTATTTCTAGCGAAAGTAGGACATTGTCAGGCTAGCTTTATTTGCTCTACACAACGCCCCGGTGCTTACGTGCCGGGGCGTTTTTTTTTGCGACGTTGTTCCATCGTTCACAATCACCTTTCATTCCTACCGGGACAGTTTGTGCGAAACGTCGGATACGCCCTATTGCTGTTAGCGGTGATCGTGCTGGCGGTCGGCCTTTGGTATCGGCAAGCCAGCCTGCCAGTGCACGAAGGAACGTTCATTGTTCCCGGCCTACAGCAACCCGTGCGTATCGAGCGCGACGAGCACGGCATTCCAACCATCGTTGCAGCAAGCGAACGAGACGCCACCTTCGCGCTCGGTTACACGCATGCGCAGGATCGACTATGGCAAATGGAGATGAATCGGCGTGTTGCCGCGGGGCGCTTGGCAGAAGTCCTGGGAGAACCGGCGCTCGACACCGACAAGTTTCTGCGCACGATCGGCATCGCACGCACTGCGCAAAGCATCTATGACAGCCTGGATGCCGAGCATCGCGACTTGCTCGATGCCTATGCAGCCGGCGCTAACGCGTATCTGAGCAAACGGGGCGGACCGTTGCCGCCGGAGTTCCTGCTGGCGCGCGCGCCAAAGCCTGAGCCCTGGACGCCGGCCGATTCCATCGGCTGGTCGCTGATGATGGCGTGGGATTTGGCGCGCTACTCCTACTCCCGCGAATTGCGTCGCATGGAATTGGCGCAGCGGTTCTCGGTGGCAGAGATCAACGACTTTTATCCGCCGTATCCCGGTGATCCGGTGCCGGTTACCGCGGATTACGTAGAGCTGTACCGCCTGCTCGGTCTGAAAGCGACCCGGGTGACCGCGTTGATTGCGCCTGCCTTTGGCTTCGGCGACGGCGAAGGAATCGGTTCAAACAACTGGGTTGTCGCCGGCCAGCGCACGGTCAGCGGCAAGCCGATGCTGGCCAACGATCCGCACCTCGGGCTGACTACGCCGTCGGTTTGGTATTTGGCAGGGACACGGGCGCCGGGGCTGAACGTGATCGGCGCAACCTTGCCTGGAGTGCCAGGCATTGTCCTCGGCCGCAACGACCGCATCGCGTGGTCGTTTACCAACACAGGCGTCGATCAGCAGGATTTGTATCTAGAGCGCATCAACCCCGAACAGCCCGATGAATACCAGACGCCCGACGGCTGGGCGCGCTTTGCGACGCGCGTCGAGCGGATTCGGGTCAAGGGCGGCGCCGATGTCGAATTGACGGTTCGCGAAACGCGGCACGGTCCTGTGATCAGCGGCCTTGCCAGCGTCGAAAAAGGATTCAAGCAACCGCAGTTTGCGCTCGCATTGCGCTGGT
This sequence comes from Burkholderiaceae bacterium, assembly GCA_013813185.1. Taxonomy (GTDB): domain Bacteria; phylum Pseudomonadota; class Gammaproteobacteria; order Burkholderiales; family Burkholderiaceae_F; genus JACCZX01. Next base: position 869 of record JACCSD010000373.1, on the reverse strand, counting down.
CAGCGCTTGATCCGAACGACACGACCCTGGCAGCGATCCGCGCGCTTAATAAGGCGCGCAACATCGACCAGGCCGAGCGGGCGCTGGCGTTGTTTCAAGTCGTCACGCAGTCGGCGTTGGTAGCAGACATCGATGGCGCAATCGGAATGACTGTGACCGGGCGAATCCCGGTGCGCGATCGAGCCAACGATCTGCACGGCCTAGTGCCGGCGCCAGGGTGGGATGCGCGCTACGACTGGAGCGGCTACCTGCCGATCGAGCAAGCGCCGCGGATGCGCAATCCAGCCCGTGGGTTAATTGTCACAGCCAATCACAAGGTCGTACCCTCGACCTATCCGCACCATCTGACGTACGACTGGTTTCTGCCCTATCGCGCGCAGCGCGTCGAGCAACTCCTCGAGGCGCGTGGCAAACATGACGTGACCACCTTTAAAGCGATCCAGGCCGACGTCACATCGTTCGCAGCGCGCGACATGTTCGCGCTGCTGAAGGGCGCACAGCCGCAGACCGAAGCAGGGCGCGATGCGCTCGCGCGGCTCGACGCATGGGACTTCCAAATGAAGCGCGACGTACCCGAGCCGTTGATCTATCACGCGTGGCTGCGCGAGCTGAAGCGCCGAATTTTTTCCGACGATCTGGGCTCGTTAGCGGAGGAATTTGTCGACCACGCCGAGCTGACATCGACTTTGCTTCACGTGTTGTCCGGCCAAGCGCAGGCGCGTGACTGGTGCGACGATCGTTTCACGGAGCAACGTTTCGAAACGTGCTTGACACTGGCAAGTGAAGCCCTCGACGCAGCGGTCACGCAGTTGACTCAGACTTCCGGTCGCGATGTCGCCGGTCTGCGCTGGGGCGATGCGCATCGTGCG
>JACCSD010000363.1 GCA_013813185.1 Burkholderiaceae bacterium | reverse complement strand
GCCCGACACCGCGTTAATCGGCGTAAATACCGGCCTTCTTGATGACCGGCCCCCACTTTTCGGTCTCGCTTTTCAGATGAGACGCCAACGCGGCAGGGGTGATTTGCTCGACCGGGTAAACCGTTGCACCCAGCTCCGACATGCGGGTGCGAAAGCCAAGATCCTTGGACGCTTCCTGCATGGCAGCGACGAGCTTGTCGACGGCCGCCTTCGGTGTGCCCTTGGGCGCATACACCGCGTGCCAAATACCGACTTCAAACCCTTTCAGCCCGCTTTCCTGCATCGTCGGCAGGTCCGGCAAGGTTGGCACTCTCTTGGCACTCGTCACGGCGTACGCCTTGACCGACCCTGCCTTGATTTGACCGGTCGTGTTGGTCGTTTGGTCACACAGGAAATCAACCTGTTTGCCCAGGATCGCGTTCATTGCGTCGGCCGTGCCTTTGAACGGGACGGTGGTCACGTCGGCTTCGATGGCGCTTTGAAACATCAGTCCGCACAGATGCGACGCGGCGCCGAGACCCGCGTTGGCGAGGTTGAGCTTGGTCTTGTTGGCCTTGACGTACGCGACGAACTCGCGAAAGTCCTTGGCTGGAAAGTCCGGGCGCGCAATCATCGTCATCGGCACGTCGACGATCAGCCCGATTAACTCGAAATCTGTTTGCGGGTTGTAGGCAAGCTTGCGATACAACGCCGGCGCAGTCGACATTCCGATGTGATGCAACAAGACGGTGTAGCCGTCGGGCCCGGCGTTCTTGACCCGCGTCGCGCCTACCGTTCCACCGGCGCCGCTGACGTTTTCAACTACGACGCTTTGTCCCAGCGGCTTGGCCATCGCCTGCCCGAGCGAGCGCGCCACGGTGTCGGTCGGTCCGCCCGCCGTAAACGGCACCACGATCGTGACCGGCTTGTTCGGATACCCCTGAGCAGCAACGAGGCCGGCTGCTGTCAACAACGTAATGGCAGCCAACGGCCGCAGTCCCTTGATCATCTTGTCTCTAGTCTTCCGGTCTTTCCAATGCCAATGCCGCGTCGCCGGCTTTTGTGTGGCCAAGCCGTTCAGCGCGGCGATTCTAACCGCGCTTTGCCTGCGGCGGGTGCAATTTCGCTGCGATCCCTATCGGGATTAACGCTTGCAGGTCCACTACTTGGCGCGACTACTTCAAGCAAACTCGCGCCAAGTCGCACTTGCTCAACGGTACATGTAGTCGCGTGTCAGCGGAGTATCGCTGGCGCCCGGACGCGTTTGGCGCGAACCCAGAAGCTGATAGATGGACATCCAGCCCTGCGCAAACCCATGCGCCGCGCCGGCGAGATAAGCGCGCCAGATGCGCAGCGTGCGGTCGCTCACCAAACGCGCCGCCGGCTCCAGATGAGCATCGAGGCGGCGCGACCAGTGCTGAAGCGTTTTCGCGTAATGCGCGCGCAGGGATTCGACATCGAGGATTTCGAAGCCGGCGCGCGCCATTTCGCGTGTGGCGACGTGCAGATGCGGCAGCTCGCCGTGCGGGAAGACATACTTGTTGACGAAGTCGCCGACGCCGCTGCCGATAGGGCGGCTATAAAGATCGCTCGACGTGATGCCGTGATTCAAAAACAGGCCGCGATCGCGCAAGACGCCGGTGATCGACGCGAAGTACTGGCGCAGATGTTCGAGCCCGACGTGCTCGAACATCCCAACGCTGGCGACCTTGTCGAACGCATCGCTTCCGAAGCGCGTCTTCAGCCCGCGATAATCAAGCAGCAGGATTTCGACCCGATCGGCGAGCTTGTCCGCAGCAACTCGCTCGCGCGCGAGTTCGAACTGGTTGTGCGACAACGTAATGCCGACGGCGCGCACGCCATAGTGCCTTGCCGCGTGCAGGACCAACCCGCCCCAACCGCAGCCGACATCGAGAAAACGTTCGCCCGCTGAGAGCTGCAATTTCCGGCAAATGTGATCGAGCTTCGCACGCTGCGCTTCGTCGATCGATTCCTCGCCCGTCTTGAAGTAAGCGCATGAATAGACCATGCGCTCGTCAAGCCATAGGCGGTAAAAATCGTTGCTGACGTCGTAGTGATAACCGATTGCCGCGCGATCCTGGCGCGACGAGTGCTTGAGCAGCAGGCGAGCAACACGTTGCGCGGGACTCGAGCCGGTTGCGGCGGCGATCTGCTCGGCCAAAGGGATCGCTTCGAGCAAATCGCCCTGCACCTCGATCCGGCCCTGCACGTACGCTTCCGCCAGCGAAGCGAGCGTCGCGTCGGCCAGTTGCGCAAGCATCGCGGGGTCTCGAATGACGAGCTTGACGCGCGCCGGCAGGCCGAATCCGATGCGCGAACCATCGGGGAGCACGACTTCGAGTGACGCGCCGCCGGCGGCGATGATCGATTGAGCAAGGCGAGTCACACCGGAGTGCACCGCGCGCTCGGCGATGCCGGTCTCGGAGACTAAACCGCTTGCGATCCACATGGTCACTCCTCAGAGTTGACGAATGTGCGGCCAGTCAATCTAGCTCAGGCGCTGGCTCCTGCCAATAATCGGCGCGCCTATGCGCTCAAGTCAATCGATTCAGATCGCTGCCGCGATCGCCTTGCCCAACTCAATGGTTCCGGCGGTGCCGCCGATGTCGCGGGTCAGAGGAGCGTGCTTTGGGCCCGCGGCCAACGTCGACTCGACGGCGGCCAGGACCGCGGCGCCCGCGTCGGCATGACCGAGCCAATCAAGCATCATCGATGCGCTCCAGATCTGCCCGATCGGATTTGCAATCCTCTGTCCGGCGATGTCGGGCGCCGAGCCGTGCACCGGCTCGAACAGCGACGGCGCCGAACGATCGGGATTTAGATTGGCCGAAGGGGCAATGCCGATCGTGCCCGTACAGGCGGGGCCGAGGTCCGACAGGATGTCACCGAACAGATTCGACGCGACCACGACATCGAACCAGTCGGGATTGCGTACGAAGTGTGCGGTCAGGATATCGATATGGAACTTGTCGATGCGGATCGTGGGATGCTGCCTCGCCATCTCTTCGACGCGCTCATCCCAGTACGGCATCGTGATCGAAATGCCGTTGCTCTTGGTGGCCGACGTCACGTGCTTCTTCGGGCGTTTGCCGGCAAGGTCGAACGCAAAGCGCAGCACGCGGTCGACGCCGTGACGCGTCATGACTGTCTCCTGCACAACGAACTCGCGCTCGGTTCCCTCGAACATTCTCCCCCCGATCGACGAATATTCGCCCTCGGTATTCTCTCGTACCACGATGAAATCGATTGCCTCAGGCGGCCACGGATTTCCGCTGTGATCGACCAACGGCGAGCGGATGCCCGGCATCAATTTGCAGGGGCGCAGATTGACGTATTGATCGAACTCACGCCGGAACTTGATCAGCGAGCCCCACAGCGACACATGATCCGGCACGGTCGCCGGCCAGCCGCATGCGCCGAAGAAAATGGCGTCAGCGCCTTCGAGCCTGGCCTTCCAGTCGGGCGGCATCATCGCGCCGTGCTTGGAGTAGTAGTCGCAGCTCGCGAAGTCGTGATGCTCGAAAACGAGATCGATCGAAAATCGGCGCGCCGCAGCGTCCAGCGCACGCAAACCCTCCGGTACGGTTTCTTTTCCGATGCCGTCGCCGGCGATTATTGCGATCGTGTGCTTCATTGCCTCAACTTGTGCTTCATTGCCTCAACTTGTGCTTCATTGTTTCAACCCGTGCTTCATTGCTTCAACTCGTGCTTCATTGCTTCAACTCGTGCTTCATTACTTCTCCAAAAAGCGCGCAAAGCCCGCCACCGGCTCGCGCTCGGTCACCAGCATATTTTCAATCTTGGACATATCGGCATAACCAAGCGACATGCCGCACACCACCATCTCGCTGTCGGCAAGTCCCAGTTCGCGTGCGATCACGCGGTGAAACTGCGTAAACGCCGCCTGCGGGCATGTATCGAGCCCGCGCGCGCGCGCGGCCACCATCACGTTCTGCAAAAACATGCCGAAGTCGAGCCAGCTGCCCTGCTCCAGGATGCGGTCGATGGTGAAGATGATGCCCACGGGTGCATCGAAGAACACGTAGTTGCGTCCGTGCTGCGCGTGCATCTTTGCTTTGTCTTCGCGGCCGATATCCAGCAGGCCGTACAGATCCCAGCCGATTTTCCGGCGTCGAGCAAGATAAGGATCGGCCCACTTCGTCGGGTAGTACGCATATTCTTCGATGTGTTGCTTACGCTCTTCCGCGTCGTTGTAGACGGCCAGAATCGCATCGCTGAGCCGCTGCTTCGCCACGCCGGTCAGCACGACAGCCCGCCATGGTTGGGTGTTCGTGCCCGACGGTGCGCGCGCCGCCAGCTGCAAAATTTCTTCGATCGTTTGTCGCGGCACCGGAGTCGGCAGGAACGCGCGCACCGACTGACGAGTTGCGATCGCATGGTCGACGATTGCATCATCGCCGAGGGGGCGACGATCTTCGGCCACTCTGTCGTTCATGCCTCGATCCTTCGCAGCGCAGCGAGTAACTGTGCCGGCAGCGGCACCGGCTTGCGCGCCGCACGATCGACGTAGACGTGCACGAAGTCGCCCTGCGCGCTGGCAGTTTCTGCGTGCTCCGCAAAAATCGCGATCTCGTAGCGCACGCTCGACGTTCCAATGCGCCGCACTCGCAGCCCGGCGTCGATCCGTTGCGGAAATGTAAGCGGTGACAGGTAGCGGCACTGCGTTTCGACAACGAACCCGACCACACTGCCGTGTTGCGGATCGAGCACTTGCGAGCGAATCAGGTAGTCGTTAACCACCGTGTCAAACCAGCTCAGATAGATCACGTTGTTGACGTGGCCGTAGGCGTCGTTATCCATCCAGCGCGTTGAAATGGAAAGAAAGTGCCGGTAGCCGGCTCGGCCGTGCGGCGGCTCGCGCTCTGCGCTCACAAGAGTGCGCCCGAATCCCCTGCCCCTGCCCCTGCCCTAGCCATGCCTACGCTCGCCTGTTGTCAGCACCAAAGCCACCCCCGCCATCGTGACCAGCACGCCGCCCCAGGCCAGCACGCCAAGGGTTTCGCCGAACATCAGCCAGGCGAGCACAGCGGTCGCCGGTGGCGTCAGGTACATCAGGCTTGTCACGTCGGTGGCGCGACCACGCCGGATCATAACGAGCAGCAGTGTGATCGCCACCAAGGACAGCGCGACGATCGACCACGCGAGCGCCAGCCAGAATTCGAGCGTGAAATCGACCACCATCGATTCGGTCGCGATGGCAAAAGGCAGCAGCACTACGAAGGACGCCGCAAACTGGATCAGGCTGCCGGTGCGCAAATCGACATCAGCCACGTGCTTCTTCTGATACAGCGTTCCGGCCGTGATGCCGGCAAGCGCGAGGAAGTTGACCGCGAGCGCCGGCAGCGCGACACCTGCCAGCGTCAAGCGGTCCGACAGTACGAGTGCGATACCGGCAAAGCCGATGATCAACCCGGCCCATTGCAAACGCGACGCGCGCTCTCCGACCGTGAACACGAGGCCTGCGGTCAACAAAGGTTGCGCGCCAACCAGGAGCGCGGACACGCCGGCTGGCATTCCCAGCGCAATCGCCACCCACACACCCCCTAGATAGGTGGCTTGCAAAAGCACACCCACGATAACGACGTCACGCCAGGTCCTCGCCGTACTGGGCCACGGCGCCCTCGTGACGGCGATGATCGGAAGCAGGATTGCGATGGCGCCCGCAAAGCGATAGAGCAGAAAGGTCAGCGGTGGCGCGTGAGGGGCTGCGTACTTGGCAACGATAAAACCAGTGCTCCACAGAAGCACGAACGCCAAGGGCGCCGCTGCGAGCCACGCGGCCGGCCGACCGCCGTTGACGCCCTCACCCACGGGCGGTGGCCTCTGAGCGACATTTCAATGGCATCGAGAACATTTTAGTGCATCGCACCAAAACCGCTTGACTTGCCCCTTGTAGCACCTAAAATTCGCTTTGTGCAATGCAGCAATCGCATGAGCCGACCCCTAAGAGGGCGAGTCGTTTAACCACCATGAGGAGTATTCGAATGTTTGCAACCCCCGCGCAATTTACGGAGATTCAAAAAGGTCAGATGGACGCCGCAATCGCGCTCAGCCAGACCTGGTTTGACGCCGCCGAGCGTTTTGTAGAACTCAATATTGCCGCCGCCAAGGCTACGCTGGAAGAATCAGTTGAGCGCACGCAAGCGCTGCTGTCGGTCAGAGACGTGCAAGAACTGCTTGCGCTTTCAGGTGGAATGACGCAACCGACGCTTGAAAAAGCAGTCAGCTATTCGCGCAACGCCTACAGCATTGCTAATGGTGCCAGCACCGAAGTGTCGCGCATCGTTGAGGCGCAGATTGCTGAAAACAACAAGCAAGTGGCGAATCTGATTGACTTCGCCTCGAAAAACTCGCCGGCTGGCTCCGAGCCCGCAGTGTCGATGCTGAAGAGCGCCGTCGCCGCCGCCAACACCGCGTACGACACGTTCGCACGCGCAACGCGGCAAGCGGTTGAAATGGCGGAGTCGAATGTGTCGGCCGCCACGTCGGTCACGATGAAAGCTGCATCCGCCGCGAATGACTCGGTCAAAACGTCCGGCAAGCGCAAGGCCGCTTAAGCAAGCAATACCAAAAGCGCAAAGTCGGTAGAAAAACTCGACCAACTCTGCGCTTGAGAGGCGATGAAGGAGCGTACAAAGACACCGTAACGGCTGTCTCCTTGGCACCACTGTCTGGGCTTATCCCCAGGCTCCTTCTGTCTCCTCCTTGGGTGGTGCTTTCCGAGCCCGATCTTCACGGATCGGGCTTTTTTTATCCGCTCTCTCCTGAATCGAATTAGCGAGCCACATTACGGCTGACCTCGGCTCGCAATGCCAGCACGTTTGCACGCAGCTCGTCGAACGCGCGCTCGACGATCGACGCGTCGCCGCGCACTCCGAGCTCAACGTGCCGCCGCGCAGGCTTGCCATCCTGGCCGTCACCGACCGAAGGGAGACTGAAGGAGCGAACGCCGGGAAAATTTTGTTCGACTTGTTCCATCAGCGGTGCCAGCAGCGACTCCGCTACTTCGAAAACGATTAACGAACGCTCCGCGCAAAGCTGGCTATTGAAGTACTCGGCGTAATGCGTATCGAGCAGCCACTCGATCATTGGCCACGCCATTACCGGAAAACCGGGCAAGAACCAGTGATTGCGGATCGAGAAACCCGGGATGCGGTTAAACGGGTTGGGAATGATCGCCACGCCCGACGGGAAGTCTCCCATTTTCAAGCGCTGCTGATTCTCCGCTGTACTCATGTCGGCGCTGCCGATGCCCTTCTGCGCCATTTCGACACAGCGTTCGGTGATCAAGGAAGCGGCCTTCGGGTGCCGCTGCAGCGGAACCGCGAGCGCAGCGGCCACCGCCTGTCGCGTATGGTCGTCGGGAGTTGCGCCGATACCGCCGCAGCTGATGACCGTATCATCGCTTGCAAATGTGCGGCGGTAGAGCGCTACCAGCGCGTCCCGATCATCGCCGATGTAATGTGACCAAGCGAGTTGCAGCCCGCGCGCTCTGAGTAGCTCGATGACCATGCTCAAGTGCTTGTCCTGGCGCTTGCCGGACAAAATCTCGTCGCCGACGATCACCAGTCCGAAGCGGACGCACCCTTGTGGCACCATCATGCAAGACGCCTCAGCACGTGCAACGCGAGTAGAAAGTCCGCCTGATCATCGGCCTGAAGGCCCGCTCCCCGGTGTGCATCGAATTCTAGTTGACTCGATGATGCCGAAAAGAATAAAGCTTGCAACGCGCACGCGCTTCGCCGGTCCAAAGCGCAAGGACGGTAGACGCTAATCCACCATTCCGAACGATGCACGATACGTTTATGTGATTTAATCAAACGGCCTACAAGCACCGGCCGTATTTCGGAGGTAGACGATGGCATCCGGCGTTAAGTCGATAACTGTTTTGGCTGCCGCATTGATCGCCGCGGGCTGCGCATCGCAGAACCCTGCAGGTGACGGCACGACCAGGGCTTCGTCCAGCGGGGACTTGAAAGCGCCTACCGCGCAGATGCCTGCGATGGAGTTGCAAGTCGTCACCGCGCAGTTCGGCGTGTTCGGGGCCGATCCAAACGGACGTCGCCTGCTGTATGAAACCGATAAGTTTCCTGCAATACCTGCCGCGCCTTACGGCTGGTACATCCTGTTTAAAACGAGCAAGCCCACGGTCGTGTGGCGCGAGGAGTTCGAGTTACCGGAGGCACCCCCCACTTGGGGACCAGGTGAAGCGATGGGCATCTTCAGCATCTCGCCGGATCGCAAAACTGCGGTAACAGAGCGCATTATTCCGACCCGGCTGGGTTTCATCGGGAATGAATGGCGCTACGCGCCGGGCGACCCGATCGGCGCGCACAAAATGCGCGTGTATATCGACGGCCAGCTGGTTCGCGAATTCACCTTCGATATCGAAAAGGGTCCGGACGACCAGCGCGGGATTCGCCGCGGCCCGAATCGAAGCGATCCCAAATCCACAACGTAACTGTTGCGTTTGTCTCAACTCGCGCTGCGGCCGCTATTCGGCGCAGCGCAGCCCGACAGCTACTTCCGCTCGCTACCTGAGCGGTGCTCGGCAGTCGCCTTTAGCGGGTCCCATTCGGCATCTTCGGCGCGCGTCGGCGGCTGTGCTCGACGCCGGCCCTCTTCGGTAACGTTCGGCGCATCGGTCGAACGAGGCCCGGTGACAGCGTCTACTTTCCCGGCCGGACTTTGGCTTTTTACTCGCGCCCGCTCGTCTTCGCGCAGCGCATCGGCTGCGCCTTCGATCGGCGCCGCTAGCGCTGCGGCCCACCCCTGAATCGCTTCGCTGTCGTCGGCCACACCCGGGGTGTGCGAGCGGTGTGTATCGCGCGCGGCCTCAGCATTCTTCACCGCCTGTTGCTGCCTCAGCTCGCGTTCGCTGGGGTGCTCGGCCGGCCGGCTGCCCGACTTAGCGGCGTCTGGCTTGTCGTTCGTGTTTCGCATCGCAACTCCTTCCTTACGGATTTGCTATGTCACTGGCAACGCTTATGCCCGGCTGCCGTCTCAGCGGTCCGTACTCGCCCAGACTTTCTGCAACCGCTTGACGCTGACAGGCATCGGCGTCTTCAACTCCTGAGCGAAAAGTGAAACTCGCAGCTCTTCGAGCAACCAGCGAAACTCGTCGAGTCGAGGATCGCTCACGCCTTTGCGCGCACCGAGCGCGCGCTGCCAAGGTACAGAAAGCGCCGCGACATCACTCGTCCGCGCCGCATCTCGATCCGGGTCACCTTTCACCTTGTCCATACGCAATTCGATCGCCTTCAGATAGCGCGGGAACTGGGCTAGTTGCAGCGCTGGCGTTGCGACGATGAACTTCGCTGTAAAGAGTTGGGATAGCTGCTGTTCGACGTCGCCAACCAACCGAGGGAACGCCTTCATCGCCTGTAATTTGCGCGCGACTGCCATCGCCTGTTCGACGATCGCCGTGACAAGCCGCGCAATCTCCTGTGCGATCAAGCTGAGTTTCCCCCGCGCAAGATCTTTGCGCTCGACGAAACTTTCCCGATCGGCCGGCAGCGGAGGAATCAGGCAAGTGCGGTCGAGAGCGGCCTGCACGATCTGTTCGCGAATCTCCTCATGGCTGGCAAATGCGACTGCAAGCCAGGCGACGGTCGATGCACGCACCTGCGTCATCTGCAAACTCGACAAGCTCTTCTCGAGAAACTTAACTTGATCCTTCAGTTGAAGCTGAAACAGGCGGCGCATGCCCGCACGCTGCTGACCCTGGGCTCGCGCCGGTGTATCGAAGACCTCGATCGAACAATGCGTTATCTGATCAACCAGCGCCGGATAGCCGATCAGTGCCTGACCGCCACGCCGAAGCTCGAGTACCTCCGGCAACTCTCCGAAATCCCAGTCGGTGATGCGATCGTGCATACCTTCGACAACCGGGGCATCCAGCTCGACGGCGCTCTGAAACATTGCTCGTGCTGCCGCTCCGAGCTCCGATATTAAATGCGCAAGGTTGCGGCCCATTGCCAGCTGCCGGCCTTGTTCGTCGACAACCTTGAAATTCATGCGCAAGTGCGCCGACAACGACTCGCGTTTGAAGTCCGCTGGTTGGCAGACAACGCCGTGTTCGGCGCGGATATCCGAGATCAATGCGTCAATCAACGAGTGCGCGGGGCTGCCGCCACGCTCGACAAACGCGGCGGCGTAGTCGGGCAGCGGCACCAGGTGGCGGCGCAACTTTTGCGGCAACGATTTAAGCAGCAGGTGCACTTTCTCCTTCAGCATGCCGGGCACCAACCACTCGGATTCCTCGGCGCTGACCTGATTCAGCGCAATCAGCGGCACCGTCATCGTGACGCCGTCGCGCGCACTGCCAGGTTCGAAGTGATAGGCCAACGGCAGTCGCAGCTCCCCGCCAGCGGCGTTCAACACCATCTGCTTCGGGAAAAGATCCGTTGTGATGCCGCCCGCTTCGTGGCGCATCACCTCGTCGCGCGACAGGAACAATAGTTTCGGGTCGTTTCGCTCGGCGTCCACCCGCCACCGTTCGAAGTCCGCGCCGCGACTGATCCCCGCCGGAAGCAGGCGGTCATAAAACGCGAAGATCAGCTCGTCATCGACCAGAACGTCAAGCCGCCGTGTCTTGTGCTCGAGCTCGCGAATCTGGCGCAGCAGGCGCAAGTTGTGCGAGAAAAATGGCGCTGCCGTTTCGAAATCACCCTCGACGAGCGCCCGCCGGATGAACACGTCGCGCGCCGCGGCCGCATCGATCGGACCAAAAGCCACACGACGCTGCGCATAGACAGTCAGTCCGTAGAGCGTTGCGCGCTCGAGTGCGACCACCTCAGCGCGCTTTTTCTCCCAATGCGGGTCGGCGTGGCTCTTCTGCAATAGATGAGCGCCGACCCGTTCCAGCCAGATCGGTTCGAACGACGCCACGGTGCGCCCATACAGCCGCGACGTTTCGACCAGTTCGGCGGCGACGATCCATCGTCCGGCCTTCTTTACAAGCGCCGACCCGGGCCAGATAAAAAACTTGATGCCGCGCGCCCCCGCGTAAGGCGGCTCGCCGCGCTCAGCGTCGACTATGCGCGTGCCTATATTGCCAAGCAGTCCGGCGAGCAGCGCCAGATGAACCTGCTCGAACGTCGCCGCCGACGAGTTGACCCGCCAACCGTGCTCGCCCGCGATCGTCGCCAGTTGAGTGTGCACATCGACCCAGGCGCGAACCCGGCGCGGACTGAGAAAGTGGGCTTTCAGTTCGTCGGTCAGTTTCCGGTTCGATTTCTTGTGCGCGAGCTTTTCCTGCACGAATTCCCACAGCTTGACCAACGAAAGAAAGTCGCTCCTTTGCTCGGCGAATCGGCGGTGGGCGTTATCAGCGGCCTCCTGCGCCTCCAGTGGCCGCTCGCGCGGGTCTTGCACCGACAACGCGGCAGCGATGACCAGCACTTCGCGCAGGCACTGTTGTTCTCGCGCAGCGAGCAGCATGCGGCCCACTCGGGGATCGAGAGGGAGCGTCGCGAGCTCGTGGCCGATCGCCGTCAGCTCATTACGCACATGGACCGCGTTTAATTCAGCCAGCAACTGGTAGCCATCGGCAATCGCGCGTCGCGGCGGAGGCTCGACAAAAGGAAAATCTGCAACATCGCCCAAGCCGAGTGATTTCATGCGCAGGATGACACCCGCCAGCGAGGACCGCTGCACCTCCGGATCGGTAAAGCACGCACGCTTCGCGTAATCAACATCGCTATAGAGTCGAACGCAAACGCCGTCCGCGACGCGGCCGCAGCGGCCGGCGCGTTGGTCGGCCGCCGCTTGCGATATGGGCTCGATCTGCAGCTGCTCGACCTTGTTCCGGTACGAGTACCGCTTTACGCGGGCCAGCCCAGTGTCGACCACGTAACGAATGCCCGGCACTGTCAGCGATGTCTCAGCGACGTTGGTCGCGAGCACAACGCGTCGGACGCGCGATGACGGCTTGAACACGCGCTCTTGTTCTTCCGCTGACAGGCGCGCGTAAAGCGGCAGGATCTCGGCGCCGGCAGGGTGATGCTTACGCAACGCTTCGGCCGCCTCGCGGATCTCGCGCTCGCCCGGCAGAAACACCAGGACGTCGCCCGGCCCCGCGGCGGCCACCTCGTCAACCGCGTCGACGATCGCTTCCATCAGCGTGCGGTCATCGACGTCATCTGCACGGTCGGCGTCGACCAGTGGCCGATAGCGCAACTCGACCGGGTACAACCTTCCCGATACCTCGATGACCGGTGCCGGGCCGGAGACTCCGGAAAAGTGATTCGCAAAACGGTCGGCGTCGATCGTCGCCGACGTGATGATGATCTTCAAATCGTCGCGGCGTGGCAAAAGCTGCTTGATGTAGCCGAGCAGAAAATCAATGTTCAGCGAGCGCTCGTGCGCCTCGTCGATGATCAGTGTGTCGTAGGCCCGCAGTAGAGGGTCACCCTGCGTCTCGGCGAGCAGAATGCCGTCGGTCATCAACTTGATCGACGCGCCCGGCCGCGTGTGGTCGGTGAACCGCACCTTGTAGCCGACGACTTCGC
>JACCSD010000356.1 GCA_013813185.1 Burkholderiaceae bacterium | reverse complement strand
TCGCCGCGTGCATCGATCAAGATCGTCGCGATCTTGGTTCGATAGCCGCTCAACCGCCGCAGCGCAGACACGTCGATGCCTTCGTGTTCGAGCAGCGCGATCACCTGCGCGCCGGTTTCATCGTCGCCCACGCGGCCCCAGTAAATCGCTTTGCCGCCGAGCCGTTGCACCGCCACCGCCGCATTGGCGCCCATGCCGCCGCCAGTCTCGACGAAATCGTTGGCCGCAATCTTCGCCGACGGCGATTTCACTTCGTCGATCAGAAAAATGTGATCGATCGTTGCAGAACCGCCGACGCAGATCACGCTGGGTTGGTTTGTGCTGGGCAAGGGGTGATTGTGTTGGAACGGGTGTCGTTAGCGTATACGGACCTGCCGGCGCAATTGCTCGACTTCCTCGAGCAGGTCTGCGACCAGCGCTGCAAGCTCCTGATTGGCGTCGAAACAGCGTTCGGTGGTCGCCATGCGCCGCGCGCGAATGAGGTGCGCGCTGGCGAATCGCATCTCGCCGGCGCCCGACGAACAACATGCAAGCAGGCCCGCTTCAATGCGCTCGACCACCCAGGTGGTCGGCACTGCGCAGGCCGACGCCAGTTCGTGCAGGTCCAATGTGTCTTCGTCTATCAGCACGGCATCCACTTCATTTCGTCTCATCGCTATGCTCCCATTTGCTGGCGCGGATTGAATGACGAGAACTCGCGCGCCATCGTCCGGTACAACTCGCGTGCCTTTTCATCGTTCGCCGGGGGCGAAGCCAATTCGAGTTCGAGGTACAAATCACCCGGCGGATCACCCGGAATTCCACGTCCTTTGAGCCTTAATTTGCGGCCGTTGTTCGAGCCGGCCGGTACGTTGACCTCGACCTGTCCGGATGGCGTCGGCACTTCGATGCGCGCACCTAGTGCGGCCTCCCATGGCGCGACGGGCAATGTCTGCGCCACGTCGCGACCTTCGATGCGATAGCGCGGATCGGGTTCGAAGTTGATCTCCAGATACAAATCACCCGCCGGGCCGCCGTTCAGCCCTGGACTGCCTTGACCGCGCAGTCGAATGCTCTGACCTTCCTTGACACCCTTGGGGATCTGCACGTCGAGTACGCGATCGGCGGTGACGACATTACCCGACTCATCGAGCTGCGCCTGTCTCAATGCAAGCGGGCGCGTTGCACCCTGGTACGCATCGGCCAAGTCGATCGAGATCCGGGCGTGATGATCGCCACCACGCACTTGCGCCCGTGCTCCGCCGCCTCGCTCCTGTCCGCGCTGCGCGCGCGCCGCGCGGCTGAATAGCGTGTTGAAAAAATCGCTGAAGTCGCCATCGTTGCCGGCGGGCGAACCGGCTTCCGAGAAATCGAACCCAGCGTCCCACCCCGGTGGCGGCTGAAAGTCCTGGCCCGCCGCCCGCCGCTGCGCCAGTTTGTCGAAGGCGGCGCGCTTTTCCGGATCCGACAGCACGGCATACGCTTCATTGACCTCGGCCATGCGCGCAGACGCATCGGCTTCCTTGCTGACGTCGGGGTGATACTTGCGCGCGAGCCCGCGATACGCCTTCTTGATCTCGTCGGCGCTTGCACTCTGTCCGACCCCGAGTGTTTTGTAATACTCCTTGAACTCCATCGGTGATCCTGTCTCGCGGTCAGCGCATGCGAAAATGCGCACAGACCCGTATGTTAAATACGCCGCCACTGTCGATCGACATCGTGTCCGATGTAGTGTGCCCCTGGTGCTACATCGGCAAGCGCAAGCTCGAGGCCGCGCTTGCGCAGCGCACGGACGTTGATGCGCAGCGTGTTCAGGTGCGCTGGCTCGCGTTTCAGCTCAATCCCGACATTCCTGCCGGTGGGGTCGATCGCCGCAGCTACCTCGAACAGAAATTCGGCGGGCCCGAGCGCGCGCAGCAGATTTACGCGCGGATCAAGACGGCCGGCGACGAGGTCGGAATCCCATTCGACTTCGAGCGCATCGTGCGCCAGCCGAACACGGTCGACGCGCATCGGTTGACCGCATGGGCGCAAGACCTCGATTTAGATGCGGCCGATGCCCTGGTCGAGCGTTTGTTCCGCGCTTATTTTGTCGACGGCGTCAATATCGGCGACATCGATGCCCTGGCAGCGCTGGCGGGCGACGCAGGTCTCGACGCGACTGCCGCACGCGCGTGGCTCGCTTCCGACGCTGGCCGCACGGCCATCGAAGCCGAGGAGCGGCGCGCACGCGCGCTTGGCGTCACCGGTGTTCCGTTCTTTGTTTTCAATCAGCGCCTTGCGGTCTCGGGCGCGCAGCCACCCGAGGTGTTGCTGGAAGCGATCGAACAGGCTGCGACAGCTAAGCTGCGCCCCGGTCAGCCACAACCATAGTTGGTAATGAGTTTCAACTTCGCAGCGCCGTCGCTGCGGCGTTACGTTGCGCGCGCAGTCTCGCAGCTTCGGCTCGCGCCCGACGATCTGCTGCGCGACGCCACGTATCGCCGCTTGTGGACGTCGATCCTGATCAGCTCGTTCGGTGGTCAGGTGACGATGCTCGCACTGCCGCTGACGGCGGCGGTGTTGTTGCACGCGACGCCGACACAGATGGGCTTGCTGACGGCGATGGAAGTTGCGCCGTTCGTTTTGTTTTCGCTGCCCTGCGGAGTGTGGCTCGATCGCGTTCGCAAGCTGCCGGTGTATGTAATTGGTGAATCGCTGTTGGCGCTGATTGTGGCGAGCGTGCCGCTCGCGTGGTGGCTGGGCTGGCTGTCGATGAGCTGGCTTTACGTCGTCGGCTTTGCAATTGGCACCGTCTACACAATCGCGGGCAGTGCAGCGCAGATTGTGTTGACGCAGGTCGTCGAGCGCGAGCGGCTGGTCGAAGCGCATGCGAAAAATGCGCTCGCATCATCGTCGGCCGAAGTTGCCGGCCCGGGTGCGGCCGGCGTGTTGATCAAACTGGTCGGTGCGCCCATGGCGTTGCTGGCCGATGCGATGCTACTTGCCGTTTCCGCCGCAATCTTGCGCGGCATCCAGGTGCAGGAGGGTGCTCAGTTGGCAGCGGCGCGGTTCTGGCCAGCGATGCGAACGGGACTGGTCTTCGTTGCGCGACACCGTCTTCTGATCACGATGGCGATCGTGGTCGGCGGGTGGCAGATGTGCCATCACGCTGCGCTTGTCGTTCAGATCTTGTTTGCCACGCGCACGCTGGGATTGTCCGAAGGCGGCGTCGGATTGTCTTTCGTGGGTCTTGGCGTCGGCACCATTGTCGCGAGCATCATCGGCAGCCGCATCTCGCGCCGCCTGGGTCCTGGACCCACGCTCGTGCTCGGTGTTGCGATATGTGGCGTCGGTTGGTTGCTCGGTGCAGTGGCCCCGGCGTCGGCGGCCGGAGTCGTGATGTTCGCGGCGATGCTGATGATGTTCGGTGTCGGCGCGGTGCTGATTTTCATCACCTTTTTGGCGTTGCGGCAGGCGCTGACGCCGGCGCCTCTTCTCGGGCGCATGACGAGCACGATGCGCTGGCTGATCTTGCTGCCAGCCGGGCCGGGCGCCCTGCTCGGCGGCTGGCTTGGTGAACACGTTGGATTGCGTTCCGCATTGATGTTTGCCGGTGTCACTGCCCTGGTCCTTGCGACGTTGGCGTGGCGGCAGCCGGTGATTCGAATGACGCGCGCGCTACCGCTCATTGACGACACCTCACTCCCGGAAAATTCTGATCGAGCGACGCCTGCAGTCAGCGGCGTCTAGACGCCGAGTTTCTCCGGCTCGCTCTGCTCGAAGCGAGGCTCAACGCAAAGTCGCGGTTGTCGATCGGCCGAGTTGTAGGCGGGCAATCTGTCGGTCGCGCGAGATTCTCTCGCCGCGCCGCTTCCTCAGCCACACCCACAAACCGGTGAGCACCATCAGCAGCGGCGCGCCCCCGGTCGCAGACATGGCGATCATGCCCGGCATGCCGAACGCGGTGCCACTGTGCAGCGGAAACAGCCAGTGCATAAAGCCTTCACCGGCCGTGCGCGTGCGGGGGCTGCGCTCGACCATCATTTCACCGCTGAGCGGATTGATCCACGCGATCGTGTCGCCGAGCCGGTGCACATCGCCTGGCTTTTTCAGGTAATACAGGTGACCCGCTATCTGCCGCGGTGAGCCATGCACTTCGAGCAGAGAGTGTTCGGGGAAGCGCTGCCTGACATCGGCGATCACGCGGTCGAGCTGCAGCGGCTCGTGGGTGCTTTGCTGCTGCCATGGCACGATCGGAAACGGCGCAACTTTCGAAAACACGCTGACCAGATCACGCACGTAGTTGACGTAGACCAGCGTGGCGCCGGTGAGCGTCGCCAGCAGCAGTGTGACGGCGAACACGATCCCGGTCGAGCGATGGAAGTCGTACGCGATACGCGTGGCCGACGTGCGCGGATTTATCCACACGATGCGTTTCAATGCGGCGCGCGTGCGCGGCGCAGCCAGCACGAAGCCGGTAATTGCCGATGTCAGCAGCAACAGCCCTGCGATGCCGACAATGTTCGATCCGGCGTTGCCGAGCAGCACGTTGCGGTGAAATTCATACAACGTGCGCAAGATGTCGGGCGGCGCAATGCCGAGTGATTCGAGCGAACGCGCGCCAAGAAACGTTCCGCTGACCGGATCGAACGTCGCTTCGATCCGCTCGGCGCCGACGCGGCGTGGCTTGACGCGCATCGTCAACCGGTACACGTCGCCGTCGGCCGCCGGAAAGCGGATTTTTTCGACCAGCCCGAGCGGATACACGGCGTCCGCACGTTCGACGATCGTTTGCGCACTGAGGTGCGCGCCGCGCGAGTTGGTAGTCAGCAGGCGCGGGTTAAGCCACGCATCGATCGGATCTTCGAAGACAAGGATGGCGCCACTCAATCCAACCAGCGCAAACCACAGCCCAAGGCCGACGCCGAGCCAGCGGTGGACGGTGAACCAGGTTGAACGCGATCGCACGCACCGCTCCTAACATCGCGCTCCCGCCGCGCGTCACCGGGGCAACAGCCGGTCGAACTCCTTCTTCACCACGGCGTAGCACTCGCACGCCCTGGCTTCGAGCTTCGGCCGGTTCAGCACGGTGATGTGACCGCGGCTATAACGAATCAATCCCGCAGCCTGCAGCTTGCCTGCGGCTTCGGTTACGCCTTCGCGGCGTACGCCGAGCATGTTGGCGATCAGTTCCTGCGTCATCGTCAGGTCGTTCGAGTCGAGGCGGTCGAGGCTCAATAGCAGCCAGCGGCACAGCTGCTGGTCCACGGAATGGTGGCGGTTGCAGACGGCGGTCTGCGCCATCTGCGTCAAAAGTGCCTGCGTGTAGCGCAGCAGCAAGTACTGCATGGCCCCGGCCCGGATGAACTCCTGCTTCACCAGTTTGCCGCTCAGCCGGTAGGCATGGCCCGCGCTCTGCACGACGGCCCGGCTTGGGGTCGATTCGCCGCCCATGAAAAGCGCCACGCCGACCATCCCTTCGCAACCGACGATCGCGATCTCCGCGGACGCACCGTCTTCCATCACGTACAGCAGCGAAATGATGCAGTTGGTCGGGAAATAGACATGTTCAAGCGCAGTGCCTGACTCGTAAATGACCTCGCCCAGCCGCATCGGGACCAACTCAAGCTGCGAAAAGAGATGTTCGCGCTCGCTCTCATCGAGAGCGCCGAGCAAATGGTTCTGGGTCGGGCTTAAAGGCTTGGGCATAAGGCGGCTCAAGTGGGCTTGCGGGGCGATTCACACGACGGTCACGCCCGCACAGGAGCATAGCGCCGACAGGCTTCCTGGTGCGATCGGTACCCAGCACATTTCATGGCGTGAAGGTGGCACGTCGTTGTCGCGCGTCGGTGCGCCAGCGAACAGACGACATCGGCGAGCCGTTCTAAGTTGGACCTGCCGTGAGACGACCGCCGTTACGAGATCGCTTCAACGCGCTTGGGGCCCGGCCGCATCGCTTCTTGGTTCGGAAACGCTTGAGTAATGGGGAACAATTGCGTGGATCAATGCAGTGAACCGAGGGCTTTCCCGGGTCAGGACCCTTCGCGCTTTCTTGCCGCACCGGCCGAGCGTTGCTTCGATGCATTGCGCCTCTCGCTGACGCCCACCTCTCCGCTCGGTGAGAAGCCGCAGAGTTCGCGCTCGATCGCCGCAGAACGATGGCAAAGCAGGGACGAGTTTCTGGCGATACTGGCGCACGAACTGCGCAATCCGCTGATGCCCATTCGCTGCGCACTCGAAGTCATCGACAAAGCCAAGGGCGACCCGCTGGCGGTGGAACAGGCGTTCGCAATCGTCAAACGACAGTTCGCGCACATGGTGCGGCTGGTCGACGATATGTTCGACGCGGGCGCAATCGCGCGCGGTGGGGTAATGCTGCGCAAGGAGCGCATCGACTTGCACGGCGTTTTGAGATGCGCCGTCGAAGCGGTGCAGCCGTTGATCGATGCCAAGCAGCACCAGTTCGAACTGCTCCTGCCGCTGACTGCTGTGAATTTGCAGGCCGACGAGATCAAACTGACGCAGATCGTTACCAACTTGCTGACCAACGCAGTGAAGTACACGCCCGCCGGCGGACGCATATGGCTTTCTGCGCAAGGAGATGGCGACCGTGGCGAAGTCCAGGTTCGCATACGAGACACGGGCATCGGCATTCCGGTCGCAGAGCTTCATCGAATCTTCGACATGTTCGCGCGCGTCGAGGACGGGCACGCGGAGCGCTGTGCGGGGCTAGGGATTGGACTCGCGTTGTCGCGTGAGCTGGCGACGCTCCATGGCGGCAGCATCAGTGCGCATAGCGAAGGGCCGGGATTTGGCTCGGAGTTTGTGCTTACGCTGCCGGTCGCTGTCAGTGGCAGGGCATCGACGATCAAGCTCCGCACCGCCCCCGTTATCGAGGCGCTCGGAGCGTAAGCGAGACACTATTCGTCGATCATCCGCTTCTTGCGCCACACATCGATCAGCGCCCTGAACTTGTCGCGCGCTGACACGCTTTCGTCGGACAGCACATCGAGGAAATCCGACAGCCGACGCGATTTGACGATGGTGTAGAAAGTCAGAAAAGCGATCGGTGCAAAGATGACGAGGAAGAAGATGATCTTTTCGATCAGCGGAATCTCGGTCAGGGCGATCAGGTTCATGCCGATAAAGCCGGTCGTTATGGTGCCGATCAACCCGAAGGTCGTCACCACCGTCAAGCGCAGCACGGTGTTGGTGTGGCGCCGCGTGCTGTCGGTGTCGAGATACTGATCCATGCTGTGCATGCGCTCCCTGACTTCGTCGAACAGCGCGTCGAGCTTCAGGTGATGAAAGGTGAGATCGAAGAGCGACCGCGCCTGCGATTGCTCCGATACCTCGTGAAACCAGTAACGGTGCGTGAAGCGCAGGAAGATCTCGAAGTTCTGCCGCACGCTGCGCTTGAAGCGCCGCACCGAATCCGTGGCGCCGATGTCGAGCTTCTTCAGCGCTTCCGCCAGGCGGTCGGCGAACATCAGCAGCGCGGCACGCTGAAAGTGCGCGATCAGGAATAGTAAGAAATGCTGGTGCCGGAATTGCGCGAGCACGCCGCGTTCGTTGTCCAGAAAGTATTTGGATTGCGCATCGCCGACGACGATCAGCGTGCGTCCGCCGGCCAGATAACGCGTATTCGGTGACGGCCCGACGTCGCACCAGAAGCGATCGTCGCAGAACTGCTTCTCGAAATCCGCGACGTGACTTTCCGAATACGGCATCGAATTGTCGTTGCCGTTGCCAGCGCCGATGCCGAGTCCAAGCCGGATAAAGTCGTTGCGTGGCACCTTGCGCGGCTCATCGACAGCAATCAATCCCATTACCGGCATCCGGTAGTACTCGATCTGCCGATAGCGAATCACGCCCTGCTCCTCGACGTGGTCGAGCACCAGCGGCTTCATCAGGAAGAACCAGTGCGAGCTGATGCGCGGCGCTCGATGCTTGGACACGAACGATAGAAACTTGTCGCGGTCGCCCGAGTCCGACTGCGCCAGCACAGCCCCGTCCTTGTCCAGCCATTGCAGGGAGTGCAGGGAATGCAGCCCGTCGCCGTGCTCGTCCCAACCCGCCGGATAGGCACGGCCGAACCGGTATAGCAATTCCTGGACTTGTGGCAGCGTCAGGTTGTCGGCGTGAACTTCGACATTGAGCATCACGACGTCGATGTCGTAGAAGAAGTACAGGTCGATATGAGCGATCGACAAAACGATCGGCAGGGCGCCTCGGCTTGTGACCATTCGGACAGATGCAATGTCGTGCCGCCGATATACGCGCATAGGCGAGCTGCCCGGTTCCTCGTCCTTATTACCCATTTCCTTCTTGGCGCGACTCTCGCCGTAGATGAATCGCTGCACGTACGGCAAGAACGTAACGAACTCGCTGTAGTGACGGAGTTGAAACTCTTTGCCGTCGGGAGTGAATTCATCGAGTAGTTCGCGCCACGGGTTCTCGGCGATTTCCTGATCGAGCAGCTCCCAGTGTTCCTGAATTTGCGTGCCCGGCCGGATCGGCATCAACTGCAGCGGCCACAGCAGTATCTGCCTGAAGTGGCGTACCACCGTTGTCGAACTCGTCGATTGCTCGGACACGATTGCCTCCAGCGCAGCGCGCGGAGTGTAGTTCGCGGCAGTGAAGCGCGCATGTTTCGCCCTACCCTTTCGGCAGCTGATGACCGATTCCGCGCAATTGCAAAGGGACCTGGCCCGCGTCGCCCTGGGGGATCGCGCCGCATTCGCGCGCGTTTATCAGGCGACCAGTGCGCATCTGTTTGGCGTCGCACTTCGTATATTGAACCGGCGCGACGTGGCCGAGGATGTTCTGCAGGAGGCATTCGTGAGTGTCTGGCATCACGCGGGCAGTTATCAGGCCGCCAGCGGCCAGCCGATGACGTGGATGATTTCGATGGTTCGCAACAAGGCGCTCGATGTCGTGCGCAGCGCGGCGGTGCGGCATGAAACCGAGATGCCCGTGACCGCGGAAGGCGAAGCGATCGACATCGAGGACGCGCGCCCCAGTCCTTTGCAATTGTTGACGCAGGCGACCGATGCGCTGGCGATTCGCGGCTGCATGGAAGCGCTTGATGCGTCGCATCGGCAATGCCTTGCGCTGGCCTACTGCCAGGGCATGTCGCACTGCGAAGTGGCAGCGCATATGCGCGCTCCGCTGGGCAGCGTCAAAGCGTGGGTGCGGCGCGGGCTGGAACGATTGAAGAAGTGCATGGAGAACGGTCAGTGAACTACAACCGCGCCGATCTGCTCGATCGCCTGGCGTCCGAGTACGTTCTCGGCACGCTGCACGGCGCTGCGCGGCGGCGTTTTGACAAATTGCTGATCGAATCACCGGCGGCGCGCGCCGCTGTGCGAGCCTGGGAGCAGCGATTGGCGTTGCTGGCCGCGCCGGTACCGCCGGTCGCGCCACCGTCGCGCGTCTGGAGCGCCACCGAAGCGCGTATTGCATCAACAGCGGCATCCACCGCCGCGGGACGCGGACCACAGCGCTTGTGGTGGTCCAGCCTTTGGAAGCCCGCGCTCGGCTTCGCGTTCGGCGCCGCGTTGACGTTTGCGCTGGTGCAGCTGATGCCGGGTGCTTTCGTTTCGCTCGATGGTCTCGCACAGCGCGAGCAGGCGTTGCCGCAAAGCTACGTCGGCCTGTTGCAGGACAGCGAAGGCCTGCCCACGTTGTTGATCAGCTCGACTCGCCATGGCACGCGTGTCACGGTCAAGTCGCTGCGCCCGGTCGTGGTTCCGGCGGGCAAGGTTGCGCAGGTGTGGGCGCTACCGAAAGAGGGCGCGCCATTTCCGATCGGAGTTGCCGTCCCGACCAAACCGCACGGCGGTACTGCATTTGAGATGAGCGCAACGTCGGAGAAGCTGCTTTCCACTGTGACGCGGCTCGCGGTGTCGTTCGAAGGCGTGCCGGCGCAAGCGGGCGCCACGCCCGGCGACTTCATCCTGATCGGCCCTTGCTTGAAGCTCTGGTAGAGAATTCGGGCGTGGTAAAAAATTCGGCGCGCGCTGCATCCGGTTCGCGATCTGCTGCGTATGTGTGCCAGGTGCTCGATGAGCACCATCTACCCATGCAGAGGAAACCGAATGAAACACGCAATGATGTTTGCCGCGATCGCGGTCGTCACGCTGGCCGTACAAGCTAATCCGACTCAAGTCTCCAATGGTGTGATGGCGAGCAAAGAAGGCAAGACGCTGTACACGTTCGACAAGGATGCGGCAGGCAAGAGCAACTGCAACGGCGGGTGTGCCGCGGCGTGGCCTCCGTTCATGGTCGCCAATGTGGCACTGGCGGGCGGCGACTTTTCGATCGTCAAACGCGACGACGGCGCCTCGCAATGGGCGTTCAAGGGCAAGCCGCTGTACTTCTTCGCAAGCGATGCCAAAGCAGGCGATGTCAACGGCGACAAGCAGGGCGGTGTATGGCCCGTGCTTCGCGGCGAGGCGAAGAAGACATCGGTTGCGCCGGATACCAGCTACAGCGCGGGCTACAACTACAACTGATATGAATTGCGTCCGGCCGTCCGGCCGGACGCTGGCGCTCACCGCTCGCAAGCGATATGCGTATGGACGGACTCGCCTATCGCTGAACGCCGGGCGGTAAGATGTTCGGGGACTTCGAAGACTAAGCGAGCCACCATGCCGAACACATTGCGTCTCTTTCTTCGTGCTGCAATCGCGATCGCCTTCGCGTCAGCAACGAGCGCGCAAGCGCAACCGTATCCGTCGAAGCCGATCAGATTGATAGTGCCACTGGCACCCGGCAGCACGGCCGATATCGCGTCGCGCTTTACCGCGAACGAGCTCGGCAAGGCGCTCGGACAAACCGTCGTCGTCGAAAACAAGACGGGCGCGGGCGGCACGATCGCGATGGCCGAGCTCGCACGCTCTGCTCCCGATGGCTACACGATCGGCTTCGCGTCGCAAGGCACGCTTGTATTCAACCAGGGTATCTACGCCAAGCCGGGCTATGACTCGACCAAGGACTTCGCGCCGATCGCGTTGCTCGGCGGCGTGTCGAACGTGATGATCGTTCATCCGACGAACAAGGCAGGCGCGCCAGCCGACGTGATCGCGGTTGCCAAGGCGAAACCGGGCGAGTCGACATTTTCGTCGGGAGGCGCCGGCACCAGCCATCATCTGTCGGGTGTTCTGTTCGCGCGCGACACGGGAACTCAGCTGGTGCACGTGCCTTACAAGGGCGCTCCGCAAGGCATCTTGGCGGTGATGGCGAACGAAGTGACGATGGGATTTTTCAATACGCCGACGGTCATCAGCCAGATCAAGGACGGCAAGATCAAGGCGCTCGGCGTCACCAGCCTGGCGCGCTCACCCCTGCTGCCGAATGTGCCGACGCTCGACGAGCAGGGAGTCAAGGGCTACGAAGTCAACACGTGGTTCGGGTTCGTGGCGCCGGCCGGTACTCCACCCGAGGTCGTCACTCGCCTCAATGCGGAGTTGAACAAGATTTTCACGAGTGCCGAGGCGAAAGAAAGGCTGGCGCCACAAGGGTTCGACCTCTCGCCGCCCATCACACCTGCGGCATTCAGCAAATTGATTGCCGATGATCTGACACGGTGGGTGCCGATCGTCAAGGCGTCAGGTGCCAAGGCGGACTGACGTGTTGTAACCAGGTTCATCAATTAGCAGCGCCAGATTTCCTTCGTCACTGGGCGCTAGTCGTGAGCCGACATTGGTTTTGATGTCCGCATTCGGGGCCAGAAGCGCACGTACCTTTGTTCAGCTAGATTGCACCGTCTCAATGGTGGCTGCTTAGGGAATATGCCCAGTGACCCTGATATCCGAACCTATAACCGCGGGGCGTGGGACCTCGAGGTGGCGCGCGGCAACCCCTGGACGAAGCCGGTAACGCCAGAAGTCATTGCGCAGGCCCGCATCGGTAACTGGTCGGTACTGCTGACCGAGTGCGAGCCTGTTCCGCGGAACTGGTTCGGGGCCATGCTGGACAGGGACTTGTTATGTCTTGCCTCTGGCGGTGGCCAGCAAGGTCCCATCTTCGCTGCGGCCGGAGCGCGCGTCACAGTGCTCGACAACTCTCCACGGCAATTGGCTCAGGATCGTTTCGTCGCTGACCGCGACCGTTTGACACTGCAATTGGTGGAAGGCGATATGGCCGATCTCTCGCAGTTCGCCAAGGAAAGCTTCGATCTTGTGTTTCATCCTGTGTCCAACTGTTTCGTGCCCGACGTGCGCCCAGTCTGGCGCGAAGCGTTTCGAGTGCTACGCCCTGGCGGCCGTCTGCTCGCCGGCTTCCTCAACCCGGCCATCTACCTTTTCGATATCGATGAGGTCGACCACGGCGAGCTGGTCGTGCGCCACCCGATTCCCTATGAGGACCCACGCGATCTTTCGCCCACTCGTCTCGCACGTCTACAGGCCGAGGGGCAGCCGCTGGAATTCA
>JACCSD010000346.1 GCA_013813185.1 Burkholderiaceae bacterium | reverse complement strand
AGCCGCGCGGATGATGCTGCGCGTGCAACGCTTTCAATCTTGCGCGCGCCACGTGGGTATAAATCTGCGTGGTTGAAATATCGGCGTGGCCAAGGAGCAACTGGACGACGCGCAGATCCGCGCCATGATTCAGCAGATGCGTGGCGAACGCGTGACGCAGTCCATGCGGTGACAACGGCGCGTCGATCGCGGCGCGCGCACCGTAGCGCTTGATCAATATCCAAAACATCTGGCGACTCATCGAATGGGCGCGTTGTGTGACGAACAGCGCATCGGCCACACGCCGCCCGAGGATCGCGCCGCGCGCGTCCTTAAGGTAGCGCTGGATCCAGCTGCGCGCTTCTTCGCCCAGCGGAACGATGCGCTCTTTTCCCCCTTTACCCAGAACGCGCACCAGGCCTTCGGCGAGCGACAGTTGCGGCAACGTCAGGCCGACCAGTTCAGAGACACGCAGCCCGGTCGCGTACAGCAGCTCCAGCATCGCGCGGTCGCGCAGCCCGAGCGTGGTATCCGTATCGGGTGCGCGCAGCAATGCCTCTACCTGCTCTTCGGAGAGAGATTTCGGAA
The DNA here is from genome assembly GCA_013813185.1 of Burkholderiaceae bacterium. Taxonomy (GTDB): domain Bacteria; phylum Pseudomonadota; class Gammaproteobacteria; order Burkholderiales; family Burkholderiaceae_F; genus JACCZX01. The sequence goes on along the minus strand of JACCSD010000346.1, from coordinate 4,356 downwards.
AGCGGGGCGGTTTTCTCGCACTCTTCAGGCGCAATGTCGGATCGCGCGCGACACGGCTCTCTCTAATCGCCCATCGGTAGAAACGCCGCATCACGGCAAGCCGCCGATTGGCGGTCGAGCCGAGTGTCGTCGCGTGCTTGTCCGCGAAATATTGCGCAAGGTCGGCCTCCTGCGCCGATGCCAGCGTTACACCCCGGGCCGTGAGCCAGCTTGCCAGTCCGCAAAGATCGCGCCGATACGCAGTGAGCGTGTTGCGGGCCAGGCCGTCTTCGAGCCACACCGCGTCGGCAAAAGTATCAATCAAGGCATCGACCGTACCAGGCGATTCCGTGACCACCGTTCGCCCAGATGCACGCGACGGCATCGTTGCAAGCGACTTAACCGCGCAATCCGGCGGTGCTCACACCAGACGCAGCTCAGTGCCCGCTTCGTGCACCAGCAGCCAGCGCTTGATGCGCTCGTACGCGCCGCCGCGATGATGCGCGAAGCCGCCGATGCCCGAAGCGCCAACGACGCGGTGACACGGTATTGCAAGCGGCAATCGGTTATCCCCACACGCCTGGCCGACCGCGCGCGCCGCGCCATTGACTCGTCGCGCCAGCGCACCGTACGTCTGCGTCGAGCCCGGCGGGATGCGGGCAATCTCGTTCCACACCTGGCGCTGAAAATCCGTTCCTTCAATCGCGAGCGGTAACTCGATCGGAGTTGAACTATCGGCGCAGTAGGCGAGTAGTTGATCGATGACCCGCTGCGCCAATGAGTTGAGCGTGGGTTTTAGCTGAACCTCGCCTGTTAGAAAACGGATTTCTTCGACGCATGCGCCACGGGCACGAACTCCGACCAGCCCGAAGGGCAGCCGCGCGACCGCGTCGAAGCGTTCGGCCGTAGCGGTACGCGCGAACTGCAAGCCAGGTGCGCTCAGCATCGTTCAGGCGCCCAGCATGCCCTTCTTTAGCGACTCGTCGGCGGGCTTGTCGCCCAGCCAGATGCGCAGCACAGCAGAGAAAAAATCGGCGCCTGGAATCGGGTCGCCGCGCGGTTGGTCGTTGACGCTGATGCGAGTGCCGCCGCCCGGCGTGTAGTCGAAATTGATCGAATCGCCCTTTTTCGCCTCACCGATTGACTTCAACGTCGCCGTTAGCGCATCGGTCTGGGGTTTGAGCGCCGCCAGCTGCGCTTCGCTCAGGTTGTTCCTTAACCCATCGTTGAACGAATCAATGAAGCTGCCGGCGTCGACATCGCGCAGCATCCGCAACGAAACGCGCCGCGCCCCTTTGTCACCGATCAATGTCGCCGCGTCGGTGCTTTTCTGCGGGACATACAAACCCGCCACATAGACTTTGAATATCGCGCGCCGCCGCAAACCAACGCCATTCAGATTCAGAGTCTGACCGCCGACTTGCACGGTGGGCTCGAACTTTTGTCCTTCGACCTCGATTGGCTGGGCGCCGATCGAACACGCCGCCCCCACTCCCATTAACCCTACGATCTGTGTTCGCAGCCACTGAGTCATCGACGTCTCCCGTAATTGAGGCTGTTCTACGCAGCCACCTGATTCAATCCCTTGGGCAGCGGAAATACAACCTTCTCCTGCACGCCGTCCAGCGGGCGCACGCTGACGGCGCCCAGCTGCTTCAATCGATCGATCAACGCGGTCACCAACACCTCGGGCGCAGAGGCACCCGCCGTGACCCCAATTCTGCGCTGCCCTGAAAGCCAGGCGGGATCCAACTGATCGGCGCTGTCGACCAGATAGGCTGGCACGCCGAACCTTTGCGCTACTTCGCGTAGTCGGTTCGAGTTCGAACTGTTCTCGCTGCCGACGACGATGACCACATCGACTTGCGGCGCCATGAACTTGACTGCGTCTTGCCGGTTTTGTGTCGCGTAGCAGATGTCGGCCTTTTTGGGCGCGGCGATTGCCGGAAAACGCCGTTGCAACGCCGCGATGATCGCAGCGGCGTCATCCAGCGACAACGTCGTTTGAGTGACATAGGCGAGTTGGTCCGGCGCTCGAACCTGCAGCCGCTCGACGTCTTCGACGCTTTCGACCAGATGCATGCCGCCGTCGGACTGACCCATCGTGCCTTCGACTTCCGGATGACCCAGATGCCCGATCATCACGATCTCGCGCCCGGCGGCGCGCAGTTTTGCGACTTCGACGTGCACCTTTGTCACCAAGGGACACGTTGCATCGAACACGCGCAGCCCGCGCTCCTGTGCGTCGCGCTGCACACCCTTGGATACGCCGTGGGCAGAGAAAACCACGATGCCGCCCGTCGGAACTTGATCGAGCTCATCGATAAACACCGCGCCCTTGGTACGAAGATCGTCAACGACGTACTTGTTATGAACAATTTCATGCCGGACGTAAATCGGTGCGCCGTGCACCGCCAGCGCCCGCTCGACGATTTCGATCGCGCGATCGACGCCGGCACAGAAACCACGCGGCTGAGCGAGGACAACTTCCATCGCTTTCGGCGGTTGGCTGTCAGACATCGCGCTACGATCGTTCACTTCCATTGGCAACCAGTTTAGTCGAGGTCGGCTCGGTGGCGATCAAGGATTGGCCCGAAGGCGAACGTCCACGCGAGCGCCTGCTTGCAAGCGGCGCACGCGCCTTATCGGACGCCGAATTGCTCGCGGTGTTCCTGCGCACCGGCACGCCCGGACGATCGGCGATCGATCTCGGGCGCGACGCGCTGGCGCGTTTCGGCGGGCTCAACGGCTTGTTCGCTGCGGATGCGTCGGCGCTGGCCGAAGTCGGCGGCTTTGGTCCGGCCAAGTACACGCAGTTGCAGGCGGTACTCGAGCTGGCGCGCAGGGCACTGCAGGAAGACGTGAAGCGCGACACGCTCCTTTCGTCGCCGGGCAAGGTACGAGACTATCTGCGCTTGACGCTGGCGCACCTCGAGCATGAAGTGTTTGTCGCGCTTTATCTGGATGCGCAGAACAGGCTGGTTGCGACCGACGAACTGTTCCGCGGCACGTTGACTCAAACCAGCGTGTATCCGCGCGAAGTCGTCAAGCGAGCACTGAAGCACAACGCGGCGAGCGTCATTTTTGCGCATAACCACCCGTCCGGCGTGGCAGAGCCGAGTCGCGCCGACGAGTTGCTAACGTCCAATCTGAAGCAGGCGCTGTCGCTGGTCGACGTGAAGGTTCTGGATCACTTGATCGTCGCCGGATCGGCGACGGTATCGTTCGCCGAGCGCGGATTGCTGTAGCGAGGGCGCCGCCAAACCCTTATACTGCGCGGCTTCGCGAAATTTGCAACAGAATTTGTAGAGGAGTCAGCGATGGCACGCGTGTGTCAAGTGACGGGCAAACGGCCGATGACCGGCAACAACGTTTCGCACGCCAATAATCGGACCAAACGCAGGTTCATGCCGAATCTCCAGTATCGGCGGTTCTGGATCGAAGGTGAAAACCGCTGGGTGCGCCTGCGCGTCACCAATGCAGCGTTGCGCACGATCGATAAGCTCGGCATCGACGTGGTACTCGCCGACTTGCGCGCTCGCGGCGAAATCTAGAAAGTTAAAGGAAAGCACCATGGCCAAAGGCGCGCGCGAAAAGATCAAGCTCGAATCAACGGCCGGTACCGGCCACTTCTACACCACGACCAAGAACAAGAAGACCACTCCGGACAAGCTGCAGTTCAGCAAGTTCGATCCAGTGGCGCGCAAGCACGTCGCGTACAAAGAGATCAAATTGAAGTAACGGGTGATGCGCAATCAGTAGCCCGTCTCACATCAGTAACCTGTCTCACAAAAAACGCCCGGCAGCGCCGGGCTTTTTTTGCCCTGAATGGCTATGCGGTGACGACTCGATAGCTGCGCATCCGCACCGCGGTTTCCTGCAACGCATGAATCCCGCTTGCTTCGGCGCGATGAATCCAATCCTGCAGGTGCGTCAGCATCTGTTCGCGCGATGCCGACGAGCGCTCCCAGGTCGACAACAGCTCGGTACGCATCTCCACCAGTGTCTTCATCACACCGCTGCGCTTCATCATGTCCGACAGCGAATGCTGTTCGGCCGCCGGCAGCTTCGACACATCACCGTTGCGCAACACTCTCTTCAGCCGTGCAAAGCGGGCGTGTTCGTCGCCCGACAGACCAAGCTTCTGCAGCTCGTCGCGATGCGCAACCTTCAACGAGCGCGCATATTTGGCCAATAGATCGTAGCGGTTCGATATCACCGCCTGCAACGTCTCGAAGTCGATCGATCGTTTGGGCTCGGCCACGTGCGGTTTCGGTGCCACGCGCAGAACTTTTGCCAAACCAAGCGCCTGCAGTCCGCGGATGTACACCCAGCCAATATCGAATTCATGCCACTTGGTCGAAAACTTGGCCGACG
>JACCSD010000309.1 GCA_013813185.1 Burkholderiaceae bacterium | reverse complement strand
GTTAATTTTCGATGCGGCCTGTCGCAGCCTCACTGAGCAATGAAATCCGAGAATGAATCGTTGATCGCAGCCACCGCTTCTGCGGCGCAGCCGATTGAGACCGATGCAGTCATCGTTGGCGCTGGCCCGGTCGGGTTGTTCCAGGTGTTTGAACTGGGCTTGCTTGAAATCAAGGCGCACGTGGTCGATTCGCTGCCGGAAGTCGGCGGCCAGTGCACCGAGCTGTATCCCGACAAGCCGATCTACGACATACCGGCAATCCCTGTGTGCAGCGGCAAGGAATTGACCGACGCGCTGCTGAATCAGATCAAACCGTTCGGCGCCACCTTCCACCTTGGGCAGGAAGTCTCGGTGGTCCAGAAGCAGGACGACGGGCGCTTCTTGGTCGGGACCAGCAAGGGGACGATTTTTTTGACGAAGGTCGTGATCGTTGCCGGCGGCGTCGGTTCATTTCAGCCCCGCACGCTGAAGGTCGAAGGCATCGATCGATTCGCCGGCACGCAGCTTCACTACCGCGTCAAGGATCCTGTGCAGTTTGCCGGCAAGCGCCTGGTGATCGCGGGCGGCGGCGACTCGGCGCTCGACTGGGCGCTGAATTTTGTCGGCAAGGCCGACAGCGTCGTACTCGTGCATCGACGCGACGGCTTCCGCGCCGCTCCGGCCTCAGTGGCAAAGATGAAGGCGCACTGTGAGCAGCATCAGATGCAACTGCTGCTCGGCCAGGTCAGCGGCTTCGAAGACGCCGACGGGCAGATGACCGAAGTGCGTGTGACGTCGCCCGACGGTCTGACGCGCCGCGTGCCGCTCGATTATCTGCTGGTGTTCTTCGGGTTATCGCCGCGACTCGGCCCGATCGCTGAATGGGGCCTTGACCTCGAGCGCAGGCAGGTCCGCGTCGACACCGAAAAATTCGAAACCAATGTTCCGGGTATTTTCGCGGTGGGCGACATCAACAGCTATCCCGGGAAGAAGAAGCTGATTCTTTCCGGCTTTCACGAAGCCGCCCTCGCCGCCTTCGGCGCAACGCGTTACGTATTTCCCGATCGGAAAATACACTTGCAGTACACGACGACCAGTCCGAAGCTGCACAAAATCCTCGGCGTCGAATCGCCGGTTTTTGACTAACGGCGGTCAACTCCGTTTCGACGACTGCGGCTTGCGCATGAAGCCGAGCACCTCGGGGACGAGCGCCGACTTGATGCGTTCGATCGGCACGTGGTTGTCGTGGTTGACGTGTAACCCTTCGGTTTTCAACTCGGCGCTGATTTGTCCGGCATTCCAGTCTGCCAGCGCCTTGTCGTCCAACGCCTGGCCTTCGTCATCGATGATGCGCTCCGAAAACGCCAGCGTGTCGCGATCGTCGAGCACGCCCGGTCCCAGCTCGGTTTCAAAGTAGAGGCGGCCGTTTTCGTCGGCGAAAGCCTGCCGCAACTCGCGCGGATGGGCGCCGGTATGCGTCGCAAGCCGCTTGAATTCGTCCAGCCGATAGATCCACGGCGCGATTTCAAGAGAGACATACACGCGCTGCGGCCCATTCTGGAAAAACCAGTTGCCGCAGCCGTCGTTCATGTAATTGCGACCGATAAATTCGTTGATTGCCTCGTTGTCGATCGGGTCATCCTTGATGCGCCAGTTTCCCCGTCCGTTCAGCGAGAGCCAGCCGAATACCGCCGGCACGTTTGGCCACTTGGCCATTGCCGCCTTAACAATATCGTCCATGCGACCTCCTTGAGGCAGTACCTGAGCAGAACATTAGCGTAGCCGTTTGCGTGCCCGTTCGGCTACGACAGTGAGGGTTCACGTTGGGTAAAAAAACGGTGCAGGCGCTCCGCAATGAAGTCAATGCGACCCGGCCAGGGGCCACGGGCGAAGCCGATGTGCCCCCCCTGCGCCGGTTGTTCCAGCTCAACCCGCGGTGACACGTCTTGCGGCTGCGGCAGGCTGAGCGCCGGAACGAAAGGATCATTGCGCGCATTGAGCACCAGGTACGGAATGCGGACCGCGCGCAGCCAGGGTTTCGCGGACGCTTTGTCCCAATAGTCCTCCGTGTTGCGAAAGCCGTGAAGCGGTGCGGTGTATTCGTTATCGAACTCGTACAGATTGCGGCTGCTGCGCAACCTCCGCATGTAATCGCCATCGCGAGCGATATCGGGAAACTGCTGCAGCTTCGCCAGCGCCTTGCTCTTCAATGTGACAAGAAACATCCGCGTGTAGACCAGGTTGAACCCACGGCCGAGCGCCGCACCGCCGGCCGCCAGATCAAGCGGCGAGCCGATCGAGGCAGCCGCCGTGACGAACAGCGCGTCCCGTTCGCGCTCGCCCGCCCACTTGGCGAGCATGTTGCCACCGAGCGAAATTCCCACTGCATACAGCGGCGCTTCGGGCCAGCGCGCATGCACCTTGCGCAGCACCCAGTCTCCTTCTTCGGAGTCCCCGGAGTGATAGGCGCGCGGTAGCCGATTGGCTTCACCCGAACACCCTCGAAAATGGATGACGACGCCGCGCCAGTCACGATCGGCGAACCACCGCATCGTGGAGCGTGCGTAGTGACTCTGCGAATCGCCTTCAAGGCCATGAAACATGACCAGCACCGGCGCCACCGCTGCCACCGGCTGGGGCAATGCAAAGTCGACGTCGATAAAGTCACCGTCGGGTGTTTCCCAGCGTTCACGCCGGTACGCCACGGGCGGCAGCCGCATGAACCGCGCCGGCACGATCGTTTGCAGGTGAGCGCCGGGCAACCAGAGTGGCGCTGCGTAAGAGCTAGCGACGAGCGGCACTCGACGCGATCAGGCTTTCCGTACTCGATTCGCGATGCGGCGAATCAGTGAAGGACTCCATGCGACTCCCTGGCTTCGCTCGCGGCGCCGACTGCACCTCCGGGCGCCGACGACGCATGGTGCAGCACCATTTTCCAACCCGCCGGCGTCTTTACGTACACGTTGGTCGCAAGCACGCGCACGACCTCCTGCTTTGGGCCCGACCCGACGACAACTTCTTCAATCACGTTATGCAGCGCGACGGTCGGCGTCTCGAGCGACTTTGCGAGCGTGCAGCGTGCGTGCAGCGGCCCGTTGGCGAGTATCGACGTCCAGGATGCCTTCACCGACGCAAAACCGGTCAGGCGCGGGCCACCGGGATGAATGCATACAACGTCGTCATCCTCCAGCCAGAGGTCGACGACGGCTTCGCTGTCGCCCGCCTCGAGCGCTTCATAGAAGGCCTGCTCGCACTCTTCGGGCGAAGACAACATCAAAGGCTTCGCAACTCGCATCGTTCTCAGTGGCCCCTGACGACCTCGCCGGCCTTTAACCGATACACGGTGCCGCAGTACGGGCACATCGCCTGGCCGGTCTTGGAAACGTCGAGAAATACGCGCGGGTGATGATTCCAGACCGGCATCGCCGGATTCGGACAAAACGCCGGCAGATCACTGGACAGTAACTGGACGGTCGGATCTTTTCGGGTCGCGCTCATTCGAACTGTTGTCCTGGACGGGTGTAAGCCACTGTTTGTATTTGGTTGCGCGGCCGTTGACCACGTCGAAAAAGAGGCTCTGGATTTTTTGGGTGATCGGTCCGCGCTGGCCAGCACCGAGCACGCGGCCGTCGAGTTCCCGAATCGGTGTGATCTCCGCTGCCGTACCTGTGAAGAATGCCTCATCGGCCAGATAGACATCGTCGCGTGTCATCGGCTTCATCGTTACGGGGTAGCCCAGGTCGCGCGCCAGATCGAGGACGGTGGCCCGCGTGATTCCGGTGAGCCCCGACACCATTGCGGGCTCAAACACCTGGCCGTCCTTGACGATGAATAGATTCTCGCCGGCGCCTTCCGCTACGAAGCCCTGCGTATCGAGCAGCAGCGCCTCGTCGTAGCCGTCGTTGAGCGCTTCCATGTTGGCCAGAATCGAATTGACGTAGTGTCCGGCGGTTTTACTGCGAACCATCGATACGTTGATATGGTGGCGCTGAAACGACGACGTCTTGACTCGGATCCCCTTCTCGAGCCCTTCTTCGCCGAGGTACGCACCCCACGGCCACGCTGCGATGGCCACGTGCACCTGGTTGCCCTTCGGGCTGACTCCCATTTTTTCCGAGCCGTAGAACGCGAGCGGCCGCAAATAACACGAGTCGAGCTTGTTGACGCGCACCACCTCGCGCTGCGCCTCGAAAATCTGCTCGGGCGAAAACGGAATCTGCATCATGAAAATCTTCGCCGAGTTGAACAGCCGATCGGTATGTTCCTTCAAGCGAAAAATGGCCGCGCCGGCGGGCGTGCTGTAGGCGCGAACGCCTTCGAAGACCGCGAGCCCGTAGTGCAACGAATGCGTCAGCACATGCGTCGTCGCATCGCGCCAGTCCACCAATTTTCCGTCGTACCAAATCAGCCCGTCGCGGTCGGACATCGACATCGGATACCTCCCAATATTTCCCGCAGCTCACGCCTGGCGCGCGGTTGCTCAGT